>JBOGJX010000175.1:0-13224 GCA_050745285.1 Terriglobia bacterium | reverse complement strand
TCCGAGGGCTTGATTAACTCACTCTCGGCCGTAAACCAATCCTGCATGTCGTTCCCGTGATTGCGCCCGCGCGATTGATAGACCTCATACGCACGATAGGCAATGGCCTTCCGGATGGACTCTTCGAGGGCGCCGAGCGCCTCCCCGGAAACAATCACCGGCTTATTCGTGGGACTCGCGGTTTTTGCCCCGCTTTTCTCAGGCTGGGCCATGGCTGACCTCGTTTCTGGTTCCGCGCCGAGCGTAGGCTTAAAACAGGCTCTGGAGGGAACCTATTACTAATTCTAGCACTCTACGCGCGGGATTGTGCAGCGCGGCGCGCGGCCTCTCCCAATGGGTTGCCAAAAAACTCTGCTTGAGGAGCGCAGCGGCGATCTTACATCGCCATGAATCCAGCGTTCTCAACGCGCCCGTGGCGGCAGAAAGCCGCTACACATTTTTTCAGCAACCGGCTACGGAGCCGTGGTCGAGATACATGCGGATATCCCCGAGAACCTGGAGGAGCATTGCTGGCGTGAGTTTTCCGGTCTGGGTATTTTGCTGGCTGGGATGATAGGAAGCATACAATCGCGGCAAGCCGCCAGGCAGGGCATAACTTACGCCATGGCCAAAGCGCAGACTGGAGCGTGCCGGCAATCGAACCGGGCAATTGACGGATCCAGCATAAATGACGCCCAAATACGCGTCGAACCCGATTCGCCCCAGGGCGAGCACCGCGCGCATATGGCGCAGCAGCCGGAACTCTTCGATCAGGTATGGGCGGCAGCGCTGCAGCTCTTCCGGCGTGGGTTTGTTCGCGGGCGGGGCGCAGCGGGCAGCGTCGGTGATATAGCATCCCTTGAGCAGAAGGCCGTCATCGCGGCGCACTCCTTGGGGCTGGTTGGCGAAGCCCGCTTCATAGAGCGCCCGGAAAAGGAAATCTCCCGAGCGGTCGCCGGTAAACACGCGTCCCGTGCGGTTGGCGCCGTGGGCGGCGGGCGCGAGTCCGAGAATCACCAAGCGCGCCTGCGGATCACCAAAGCCCGGAAGGGGCTTGCCCCAATAATTCTCGTCGCGGTACATCCGCCGCTTTTCGATAGCCACCTTGCGGCTGTACTCAATGAGGCGGGGACAACGCGTGCAAGCGATAATCTTGCGCTGAAGACGGTCGAGCCCTAGCGAAGTGGGAATTCGATCTGGCATGAGAGTTGCCCGCTTTCAGAATATCATAGCGTTCCATAGTGGCGGCCGAAGTCTACGCGCTGCAGAACCTACAAGAAGTAAGTATCCTCCGGCAGAGCCGGGGCTTTACAATGGCTGGCCCCCTCAAAGGGGCCTGTTCGCAATCGTTCAAAAGCGGGGCGAAGCATGTAAACCACCCCTCACCCGCCCTCGTACCTCGGGCACCCTCTCCCTAAGGGAGAGGGCCGTGGTTCCAGCATTGATTCCCGCCCTCTCCCAGGGGAGAGCGTGGCGAGCGGGGAAGCAGTGCTTCCCACCGCGAGCCGGGTGAGGGGTGTTGGCCGGCATTGCCCGGGCACGACCAATGCGGCGAACTGCATACTCCCGGAACTGTCAAACTTCTACTGCCTCCCCGGCAGAGCCGGGGGAACTCCCTTTGAATTAGAATTGACGCGCGCGGGTGATTGGAACTATTCTTCACAGTTCATCGCAATAGCCCAAATATCTCTGGAGGGAAGCTCCAATGATGGTTCGACGTCTCACTCTTCTGCTCGCATTCTGCTTTTGCTGTTTTTATTGTTCTGGCCTTTTTGCGGCGGATTTGCAACTGATTCCCTATCCTCGCCAGCTTCAGCCGACTCAGGGGGTTTTTCGCACGAAGAGCACGATAACGATCGGAGTCGCGAGCCGTGATGATCAGGACAACTTTGCGGCGTCTCTACTGGCGAAAGATCTCGGTTCTCTGGACGGCGTCGAGGCCCGCATCCTGACGCACGCTTCGGGTTCGCCGGGCATTGTTCTGGCGCGCGCAGACAGCCGAGAGGGGCAGCGCATTCTTCAACAAGCGGGGCTGACCTTCCCTTCCCAGGCGGATGAAGAAGGCTACGCGCTGGTGGTGACTCCCCGCGAAGCCGCCGTGGTGGCCAAGAGTTCAGCCGGCGTCTTTTATGGGGTTCAAACGCTCCGGCAATTGCTTCACCCTGTAGAGGGGGGCGGAGCGGCCGAATCACCCGCGGTGACGGTGGAAGACTGGCCCTCGCTGCGATGGCGCGGTGTGAGTATTGACATCAGCCGCGGCCCCATTCCGACGCTCGCCTATATCAAGCGGCAGATCGCGCAACTTGCGGAATACAAGCTGAACCTTTACTCGCTTTACATGGAAGATACCTATGCTTATCCAAGCCTGCCGCTGGTCGCGCAGCCCGGCGGAGCAATCACCCCGGACGAGGCCAAGCAGATTGTCGCTTTTGCCAAGCAGTATCACGTCACCGTGGTGCCAGAACAGGAATCGTTTGGCCACCTTCACCTGGCCTTGCAAAACGAGCGCTTCCAGGACATGGCCGAGAGACCCTACGGGGACGTGCTCTCGCCCACCGTTCCAGCATCATTCACCTTCATCGGCAAGATGTTTGCCGATCTGAACGCCGTATTCCCAGGACCCTTTTTTCATATCGGCGCGGACGAGACGTTTGACCTCGGCTTGGGCCGCACCAAGCAATGGGTCGAGCAGCAGGGGTATGGAAAAGTTTATGTGGATTATCTGCGCAAGATCGACCAGCTTCTAAAGCCCTATAACCGGAAGATCCTCTTCTGGGGCGACATGGGAGTGCAGCACCCGGAGCATCTCGCTGATCTCCCGCATGACATGATTGCCATCCCTTGGGTCTACGCTGCCCGCAAGTCTTACGCGCAGGATATCACTCCCTTCACGAAGGTGGGGCTTGAAGTCTGGGTGGCCCCTGGAGTCAGCAACTGGAGCCACATCTTTCCCAATTACGCAAACGCGATGGCCAATATCCGCCAATTCGTGACCGACGGGAAAAACCTGGGCGCAACCGGCATGCTCAATACAACTTGGTGTGACGATGGCGAGTGCCTGATGAACCATACGTGGTATGGGCTTGCCTACGGCGCGGCCCAAAGCTGGCAGCAGACCGTGGATGATCAGCAGTTTTCGAACGCATGGGATTGGGTTTTTTACCGGGCCGACGGGCACCACTTCGCCAACGCCGTGAGCCAGCTTACGCAGATTGATGTGTTGCTCGGCAAATCCGTGCACTCGGACGGCAATGACCGGCTTATGTGGATCAACGCCATGACGCCCCAGGGTCAGAAGTTCTACGCTGAAATGGCTCCATCAGCCCACCAAGTGCGTCTGATGGCCGAAGACGTGACCGCCAATATTATCACCAATGGCCACTTGGCCCGGCGGAACGCGGATATTCTGCCCTACCTCTCATTTGCCGCGCGCCGGTTCGACTACGTCGGGCAGAAGGCCATTTATACCAAGTACATCTCCGACCTTTATTCACAGGCGCAGGCGAACATCTCGAAGGCGTCGAACCCGCGCCAGGTAAGGCTGGCGCTTGGACCCATCACCGGCGCCGACGGCCTGATGGAGGATATGCGCGACCATGACGTCGCCTTGCGCTCGGATTACAGCAAGCTCTGGCTCCAGGAAAATCGGCCCTTTGCCCTGGATGACATCCTCGTTCGCTACACCCGCGAGCTGGATCGCTGGGAGGAGGCCATCGGCCGGATGGATTATGTCCGCATGACCTATCGGCGAACTCACAAGCTGCCGCCGCTGGTTCCATCGAAGGAACAGTAAGCGAGAGGTAGCCACGTCACGTTTTATGTGCCGTGGGCCTTTCGCCATTCTGGATTTTGGATTTGTGGGTGTTGCAGCGCTGTGCGGCCGCAGCCGGAGACACCAACAATGGCGGGCCCGCGATGGTGCGGTTAAAACCATGCCCTTCCGCCCTCCTTAACCGAAATTTTCAGAGCAGTCGGTCATGCCGCTTAGCGACGCCTGCAAAGCATGAAAACAAGGCGTAGGGGCGCTGCTTGCCGCGCCCAACGTCCGAGAGCGCAGGAGAAGCAGTGCTTCCCGTCAGGAGCACCCCTACGGAATACATCACAAGCCATTTATTCTCAATACCACGTTCGTCTATTTTCAGAGCAGATTCTTCGCTTCGCTCATTAATGACATCTTCTTGAAATCTGGTTAGAAGGCAAGCATTTGCGGCCTTGCAATGCAGACCCCGTTAAGCTCCGGCGAGCTTCATCAATATCTTCCATTGCTCTTCTGTTACCGGCATGATGGAAAGGCGGGGCAACCGCACCAAAGCAAAGCCGCCGAGCGCAGACTGCTTCTTCACCTCATCGAGCGTAATGCGCCTGGGCAGCGCTTCGCGGGCTTCAAGATCCACCACCGCGAGCTTGGGGTCTTTTTGTTTGGGATCAGGGTAAGGCTCGCTCATGATTTCCGCGAGCCCCACCAGGCACTTTTCATCTCCGGTATGGTATATTAAGGCCAAATCCCCACGCCTTGCCGCCCGGAGATTCTTCAACGCAAGGTTGTTCGAGACACCGTCCCAGACGGTCTGCTTATCGCGGCTGAGGTCGGCGAAGGAATAGCAATCGGGATCAGATTTCAGCAGCCATTTTGCCGGCAAAATCCCCTCCCCTACGAATTCGGGCGCGCGGTCAGGACGTTCGAGGCATTGGGAATAAAGCCCTTCGGCGCGCTGATATAACCGGAGATTGTGTTCTTGCCCAGCTTGTTTACCACCATCTCCAACGCGCTTTGCGCGCCCTCCATATAGAAGAACACCGGCTCATCAATGGCTTCATTCTTCAGCTGCGACACCTTGTCGTCAAAGAAGAGGTTCACCGTGAACAGGTTGTGCTTGGTGCTGGTTTTCAATAGCTGAACTTGCAGAGAACCTATTCTTTGCCGCGACCGCTTGTTAACGTGAAACTCAAAGTAGTCCCTGTCCGTGCGGTGAGCCAGAGCAACCAGTTCCGAATGCGTGCGTGCGATGGCGCCGGAAAGTTCGCCCTTGGCTCCGGTTAGAGCCTCCTTGGTGGCATCAAGATCTTTCTGCGTCCCGGCGATGCTTCCGGAAAGCTGGCCAAATTTTTGATTGGAGTTGGACTGCAATTGATTCACCTGGGTCGCGCTGGCTTTTTCAGCAATCGCCGCGTTCAGTTGGCGGACGGATTGCTGTTGCTGCTTCTCAATATTGCTGGCCAATTGGCGCGCGCGCCCCAGTTCCTTTTGCGTTAATCCCAGGCGCTCCGCCGTCACCTGGAACTTGGCGCTCAGTTGGGCGTAACGGTCGTCGGAAGAATCGGCCCGGCGCGTCAATGAATTGATCTGGTCAGCCTGCTTGGTCAGGAGGTTTGAAAATTTCGCGCGCTGAGTCAGCGCCAAAACCAGGGCCACCACAGCCACAACGAGCAGGATACCCAATAGCCACTTCATCCAGCCCCCGGTCGAAGACGAGGGCGGTGTGGGAACGTAAACGTATTGCGGCGGGGGGCCCGGGGGACGCGTTGCTTCCTGCGGTCCACGCGCTTGGTACCGGCCCGATGGATCCGATTCACTGTACTCACCGCGCGGCGCGGCAACGGGTTGAGCAGTTTCGGCGGGCGGCGTCTGCACGAGCCTGCCGGGGCCAAAGCTCACGGAGGGCGACTGCGCTGGACCATACGGTGACGCACTTTTGTCCGCCGCAGGCCGCTGGACTTCGGACGGCGCCGCGGCCTTCTGATCCTGCGGCTGCTGCGGCCGGTTAGGCTTAACCGGCACATCATCCAGGCCAAACATGGCATTCGCAGCGTTATGCGGTTTCTTCGTATCAGACATCGTCGCCTCTTTCACCAAAAATTGGCAGGCTCCGGATGGTCCCGGCTTGGCCTCTGAAAGTATAATCAATCAGATGCCCGGTATGCGGGAAAAGTTTGATGCGAGGTAGCCACGGCACGGTGTTTGTGCCGTGGGCTTTTCGTTTGCCAATCCAAAAACTTTGGGCGCGGCACGCTGCGCCCCTACATTCGCCTATGGCAACCACACGGCCCCAATTTCAAATTACGCTTGACGGGCGCCGGGTTCGTTTGGGCGTGCGCACGTTGATTGCGGGTGTGCTTAATGCAACGCCCGATTCGTTTTCGGACGGCGGCCGCTTTATTGATCCTGGCGCCGCAGTCCGCCACGCCATGGAGATGGTTCGCGCCGGAGCGGATTGGATTGACGTCGGAGGCGAATCCACCCGGCCCGGCGCCCGGCCGGTGAGCGCAGAGGAGGAATTGCGGCGTGTGCTCCCAATAATCCGTGGCATTCACAAGCGGTTCTCCACGCTTCCGATTTCGATTGATACCACCAAGGGGGTAGTGGCGGAACAAGCGATTCAGGCGGGTGCAAGCCTGGTCAATGACGTCAGCGGACTGCGATTTGACGCGTCGATTGCCGAGGTTGCGCGCCGTCACCGCGTTCCGCTGGTGCTGATGCATCTGCGCGGGCGGCCCGCGACCATGCAACAGAAGGCGTTTGCCCGATCCGCCTCCCGCTCGGTTGGCCGTGGGATCGCCTGGTCCATCCAAAAAGCGCTCGCGCTTGGCGTCCGGCGCTCGCAATTGATGATCGACCCAGGACTGGGATTCGGCAAGACCCGGCGGCAGAATTTCGAGCTTATTGCCCGGCTCGCCATCCTACGCCGCTTTCACCTGCCGATTATGGTGGGAGCATCGCGGAAGTCTTTCATCCAAGCGGTCGTGGCCGGAGAGGGCCTTGATCCCACTCGTCAGGCGAATCCAGGCGGCTTCGCCAAGCCGGTTTATCGGGAGGTCACGCGAGGGAAACCACGATGGCGCATGGAATCGCGCGCCGCGCTTGACTTTGGCGATGCGGCAGCCTTAACCGCCGCCATTCTTGCAGGAGCGCATATCGTCCGCATGCACAACGTTGCCGCCGCACTCCCCGCTGCCCGCATCGCGGACGCGATTCTCGCGGCTGCTGAGGGATAAAACTGGGACCACTCACCGATGGGCTGAAGCTCCACAACTACCGGGTGCTGCCCTGTGGCCAGCGAAGCGAATAACACGGCCCGGAGCCAGGCGGATCGGAGAGGCAGTCCAAGCTTCGAGGAACCGCTCGCGGTATTCGGGCCAACGTCTCTGAGCCACGCCAACCACCACGACGGCAAAATGAGGAAATGATCTCAGCGCGCGTGACGCCGATTCTTTGAGTAGCTGGTCGCGCGTTAATAGGCAGGTAAAACCCGCCGACTCGGCGGCCAATACGAGCTTGCCGTTCGAGAGATCCCTCCAGCCCCGGGTCGCGGCTGTTTCACATTTGATGCCAAATTCCCCAAGGAGTGAAGCAAGGTAGACGTCCATATTGGCGTCAAGCAGCCACATGGAAGGAGCCTGTGAGCTCTGAGGCAACCATTAAAACTTCAGGCAACGCCTCATGCGGGAAGGGGTAGCCGTATGCCTCGCCGATATCTTCCAGTGACATCCCACTGGAAAGGCATTCAAATCAGTGAGACGGATAAACGCGTTCCGCGAATTGCCAATTTCCCCCCTAATAGCTGCGGGTCCGCCACAATCCACTTGAATTCCTTATAAGAGGCTGGACGCCAGTCGGTCATAAGTTATGCTCGTCTTTCATCAGCGAATTTAACATAGGTAGCAGGCTTGAAGCGGATAACCCTGCAAGATACCGTTAAGGGCGCTCTCCAACGGCACGGTTACAACTTTGCCCACCTGACCGCGGAACCGAACTTCGTGAATAATCCAAATTATGGCGCCGCCGCCTTCCCCTCATTACCAGCCCGATTTGACGCCTGCAATGCTAGAATCAGACTGTATGCTTTTGAAACCCCAGCTTTTTGGCACGGACGGCGTCCGCGGCGTCGCGGGCCGCTATCCTCTTGATCGCGAAACCATTGTGAAGCTCGGAGGGTCTCTCGGCTTGGTCCTCATAAGCGAGGCCCAGTCGCGTCGGCCGGAAGTCCTGCTCGGGCTGGACACGCGCGAGTCCGGACCCTGGATTGCCCGCTCCCTCGCGGCTGGCTTGCGCGCGAGCGGCGCGGAAGTAGCCTACGCGGGCGTCACGACCACGCCGGGCGTGGCATTCCTCACCCGCCATCATGGATTTGCCGCGGGGGTGATGGTCTCGGCTTCGCACAATCCCTTTCAGGATAACGGCATCAAGGTGTTTTCCGGCGAGGGCGCGAAGCTCCTGGAAACGGTGGAGGTCGAAATCGAGCGCGCACTCCTCCAAGGCTTCCCTGTTGCGGGGATCGAGGATGTCGAGCTTAAGATTACAACTGGCCTGCTCGATGAGTACCTTGACTTTTTGGAATCGCTTGCGCCTCCGGGTGGCTATGTTTCAAGTCTCCGGCTGGTGGTGGATTGCGGTAACGGTTCGGCCTCCGCCGTCGCGCCTGAGTTGTTCCGCCGGCTGGGGATCAACGCACGGCTGATGAACGCTCAACCGGATGGCCGCAATATCAATCTAAACTGCGGCTCGCTATATCCTGAAGCCATGGCACAGGAGGCCCAATCCGCCGGGGCGGATCTTGGAGTCGCTTTTGACGGCGACGCGGATCGTGCTATCTTTGCCGCAAATTCGGGGCGTATCCTCGACGGGGATCACGTGCTCTTTGGCATGGCCCCCTATCTGAAGGCGAATTCGTTACTGAAGGGGAGGGCGGTTGTTGGTACCCTCATGACAAACCTTGGGCTCGAGCTGGCTCTCAAATCGCACGGTATCGGCCTCAAACGGACGGCCGTGGGAGACAAGTTCGTGCTGGAGGAAATGCTTCGTTCCGGCATCAACTTGGGCGGCGAACCTTCCGGGCACATTATCTTCTCGGACGTTTCTCCGGCGGGCGATGGGTTTGTCACGCTGATCGAAATGCTTCGGCTGATGGCCGGCACGGGAAAACCCGCGGATGAGTTGGTGCGCAACTACACGCCCTTTCCCCAACTGATCCGCAATGTGGCCGTCCAGGAAAAACCCCCTCTTGAATCTGTCCCGGAAGTGGCGGGCGCTCTTGCCCGGTGCGAGGATGAGATGAAGGGACGGGGGCGAGTGGTGCTGCGCTATTCGGGTACCGAGCCTCTGGCCCGCGTGATGGTGGAAGGCGACCGGGCCGCTGCCGTGGAACGCCACGCCACGGAGATCGCCGCTGCCATTGAAAAGACCCTGGGAACGCGCGTCTAACGCTATATCCGGGAAGGTGGAGCAGACATTTTATGAGTGACCCGTTCGGCGCCCTCAACGTCCTTAAGGAGTGGAAGCCCGGAGATACGCGCCAACTGACGGAAGCAATCCTGAAGACGGCCCGCATCAATGGGCTTTTCGACTCGTATTCGCAGGTTTATGAGCTTGACCATACACGGTGGAAGGTCCGGGATCAGATGAGCCAGGCCAGCGGCGAAACCATTTACACATTGGTATGCGTGAATGAGTAACATGGCGCCCAGCCTTTAAAATTGCCAAACTTGATCCGAAGGAGGCAAGTTTTCTGTGATGCCTTGCGCCTCTGCCGCAGGACACGTCTTGTCAGGCTGAGACGACGTCTCGCTAATTCTATGGTGGCAGGCGATGAACACCGCTCCGTGAACTGGGGTGGGCAACCTTGTATTTTGGAGGTTCATCCTAAACCACAGCGCGCAAAAAACTGCATCAAGGGGGACGACCAGTGAACCCGAAACGGCTTTATTCTTTCCTTACGATGGCGTGCCTGCTTTTTGCGGCAGGAGCTTTGTGTCAATCCACTCCCGCTGCGGCCCCTCAGTCCAAGCCCCACACCCCGCAGCCCGGCGACGCGTTTGTAATCACCACGCACACGCAAATTCCACTCGAGCTGCAAAGCGCCATCAGCTCGCGCACGGCCTACGCCGGCATGCCCATCTATTGCCGCACGCTCTACCCGGTTACGCTGAACGATCGCATGGTGATCCCGGTTGGAAGTTGGGTCAAGGGCACTATCACGCAGGTGGAGCGGCCCGGCCGCATTCACGGCAAGGCGAAGCTTGGCCTACGCTTCGATTCTCTGACCCTCCCGAACGGTGTGACCAAGGACATCAGCGGAGTGCTGGCCGGATTCGCCGGAAACGGTAATCAGGGGTTCAAACGCCAGGAAGGACAAATTGTCGGCGAAGGGACGAAGGGCAAGGACGCGGAAACGGTCCTGATCTCCGGTGCTGAAGGGGCAGGCATCGGGTCAGTGGCTGGAATCAGCGGTGGCCACTCTGGAGCCGGCGCCGCAACAGGTGGCACGGTAGGCGCTGTGGGCGGTCTCATCTGGGTGCTGGCAACGCGAGGTAAAGAGATTGTCCTGCGTGCTGGAACCGATTTTCAGCTTGAAACCACCCGTCCAATTACCTTCTACCGTTACCAGGTCGAGCCAACTCCTGATCCCAACGGCCCAGTCTATCCCAAGCGCGATCCGGGCCCGGCAATGTGAGAAGTGAGGATGTATTTTTTGTGCCCGTAGTAACCCCTCACCCGGCCCGCTGGGCCACCCTCTCCCCCGGGAGAGGGGCCGGTACTCTTGTCTACGTCGAATGCCCTAGACTTCCTCCGGAACCACAAAGGGCGCGCGATATCCGCGGTCGCCGTCGCGCAGCAGAACGTCCGCTTCTGGGTCGTTGATGACCTGTTGCGTGTTGGGGTTGAAGTTCAGCGTCCTCCCCAGACGGTAAGACGCGTTAGCCAGATGAATGAGCGAGCAGGAAGCCACTCCCTCTTCGACCGGCGCGTGCAAGTCCTCCTTCTTCCGGCTGATCACGCAATCAACAAAGTTCTGGAAGTGCAGCACGTCTCCGCCCGGCTTGTTGCCCGAAGGCCCTGGCTCCTGGTCGTCACCCAGCCAGGTTTTGAAAGAGTCGCTTCCTCCGGCGCCCACCGCAAGATAACCTTTCGATCCGTAGAAAATATTGCCAATCGTATTGTTCGTCCCGGCCGAGGGCCCGAGCTTAGGATGACCACCCGCCGGATGAGGTTCCGCCTTTTCGCCGATGCCCGCCTCATGATTTGTGATCCAATGCCGGACCTCGAATTCGAGCATCCGCCGCGTGCCATCGGGCATATCAAATTCATAAGCGCAGTTTACGGTGTTGGGTGTTTCCTGATCGTCCTTGAACATGAAGTGGCCGCCGATAGCGGATACCTTGTTGGGGAAGCCCACTCCCAGCCCCCATCGCGCGATGTCAATCTGGTGGACTCCCTGGTTGCCGAGGTCGCCGTTGCCATACCACCAGAACCAGTGCCAGTTGTAATGGAAGCGGTTGTGTGTGAAAGCGTGCAGGGGCGCGGGGCCGGTCCATAGATCATAGTGGACGCCCGCTGGGACCGGCGCGACGGGCGCGTACCCAATTGTGTCGCGCCACTTGTAGCAAAGCCCTCGGCTCAGATAGAGATCGCCGGTCACGCCCTGGCCCAGCAGGTTCACGGCGTCGCGCAGGGAAGGCAACGACCGGCTTTGCGTGCCGTGCTGCACGATGCGGCTATATCTCGCGGCGGCGCGAACCAGTTGCTGGCCCTCCCAGAGATTGTGGCAGCAAGGCTTCTCCACGTAAACGTCCTTGCCCGCCTGGCACGCCCAGATGCCCATCAGAGAGTGCCAGTCGTTGGGCGTGGCAATCGAGATGGCGTCGATGGACTTGTCTTCCAGGAGTTTGCGCACGTCGATAAAGGTCGCAGGCTTGGGCAGCCCCATCTTTTCCATGTCGCCGAGCCGCTTGCGCAGAACATTTTCATCCACGTCACACAGCGCGGCAATTTCCACATTATGGATTTTAGAATAAGAATGAATATGGGCGAACCCGCGCCCGTGCACGCCGACCACCGCCACGCGCACGCGATCATTTGCGCCGAGGACGCGGCGCGGCAGCAAGCCCACGGATCCGAGGGATGCCAGGCTCGCAGATGTTACCCCGAGGCCCGTCTTCAGAAAATCGCGGCGGGTGACAGAATCAGGTCTTGCTGTTTTCTCCATAGCATTTGCTCCATTTTTTCGGTAGCCACGGCACGGGTTGTGTGCCGTGGATTTTTGATCCGGCATGGCGAATCACCGGGCATTTTCCTCCGCCGCGTATTGCCGGTACGCCTCGGCGATTCGCGCTTGCCGGGCGTCGCCATGGTGGATCAGGACGCGATAACGGAACGTAATCGACTTTCCCGCCGCAATCGTATATGAGCCGTCCTGATGCGGATCATTGGTAAACTCGCGGATTCCGAAGGGATTCGCGGCAAACAGGCCGTAGGCGCGCGCGTGCCAATAGGTGGGATGCCGGAAGCTCCTGGGGCTATCAAAAATAGCGATGCCCACTTCTTCGCCTCCAACTTTCCCATAGTAATCAACCCAATTGGCGCGCTTACCCCAAATCTGCTTTTCGCCCACCCCTCCTTTTGAATTCACCATATGTCCGGGAGGCGAATTGAGCGCTTTGATGACGCGAATGGCGAAAGTACCCTCTTTGGTGTCACCCATCTTCACGGGTCCATGATTGGCGAGGATAACGAACTGGCAATCAATGGTACGCGTATCCGGACCGCCGCGAAAAATGTAGCTCTGAGTCTCCTCAGCCAGAATCCGGTCGCCGGGACCCACCAGATTAAACTTGGCAGCGATGGCGCCGGAGTCGTGACCGGACTTCGCTTCCGGTAATTGTTGGATTACCGTGCGCCCATAGCCGTAGCTCTCATGGGGATAGAATTGTTTGGCGAACACCTGCTCCACCCAGAACGAAACCCCGTCAATATCGCCGTGCGCGAAATACATTGGCCGCTGGTGCGGCTCGATGCTGGGGTCGTGCACGTGCTCCGCCGGAATTTTGTTTCCGATTGGAAAGCCGCGCGTCACCACCGTGCCTCGCGCGCTGCGCAACGGCTGGAAATAGGGCTTCGCCTGCGCGGGATCGAAATAATACGTAGTGAAGGGCTTTCCACCAATCAGAACGTCAATCTCGTGCGCGCGTCTTTTGAGCACGACCGGGTCCTGAGCGTTGGCCCATCCCACGCACGCGAAGAAAAGGAGTGTGAACAGTAAGAGAGATACGACTGTCTTGCGCTTCATGATTCACAAACTCCTTCAACCGGGCTTGATCGTGCGCGACTTCAGGGCGCGAACTTCTGTCAATCCGCACACAGACTCTATAACCGGCTTCGTTCAGTGTCAATCGGGATGGGGCATTTTTTTGCGAAAGGCTTCTTAGGGATTCCTAGACTGGATCTGTGTAGCGCAGAGTTTTGCTTTTAAA
>JBOGJX010000174.1:0-8729 GCA_050745285.1 Terriglobia bacterium | reverse complement strand
GACACAGAGAATGGCGAGCCCATTACGGCACGGTTAAAACCGTGCCCTTCCGTCCCAGTGACCGGACCTTTCAGGGCAGGATTACAAATTATAGCGGCGCCTTTGCTGTAGGGGCATCTTCTGAACGCAGGAAAACCAGCGGCGGGACGCCGGTAGGCTCGGAAGCGTGTCAAATTGGCGACGTTATTTTTGGCGAGCCCTAACGCAGTTCATTAACTCTCAGGCTGCGAAACTCGATGAGTGAGCCCTCGGCCTCGAGGCCAATATAACCCTTCGGGTTGTTACAATGGGTGAATTCACTTTGCTTCACCCCGTTCACCCATAGGGTCAGCGTCTCGCCCACGCAGCGAATCTTGTAACTATTCCAACGGCCGGGCGGCCGCATATGATTTTCGGTCAACATGGATTTCAAATTGATGCGCTTGAGCGCGCCGTTCTCAGGGTTGTCTCCGAAAAAGTATCCCCCGTCGGTGCTCCCCACCTGGGCCTGATACCAGATTTTTCCATCCTCATTGTTCCGCACAAAAACGCCGCTATTGTATTTCTTTGCGCCGGGAACTTTGGTAAGTCTCCACTGCACCTCAAAAACAAAGTTCTTGTATGGGTAATCGTAGCGCAGCCACTCGTGTCCACCGTTTCCCTGGCAGATGACGACGTGATGGACGGCATCCAGCTTCCATTGCGAGACCGGATTCAGCGGATGCGACGGCGGAATCGCCACCCGCGTCCATCCCTTAAGTGTTGTCTGAGGCGTCACATTCACCCAGCCCCGCGAAGAGGGGCTTTTCGCCCATCCCGCCTGCGTGCAAAGTAACATGCAGAATCCAGCCGCCAGTCGTTTCATCACGTCCTCCCAACAAGGAGTTTTGATCGTGTCCCATATCATAACATTCCGGGTCGGAGGTCCACCCCCATAGCCCAAAGGACATCATGATAAAATTGCTCCCGACGAGGCGGCTGAACCGGCGAGGTTGAAATCCCGCCCTGACGCTCTCGGACCAAAGTTCGTGAATAATCCGAGCGAACCGGAGTTCCTATGCCCAAAACACAGCTTCAATATCTGGCCGATGAGGTCGAGAAACTTAGGAATCAAGGTCTCTACCAAAACCTGCGCATCCTCGAGGGCGCGCAGTTGCCGGTGGCGCGCTTTGACGGGCGCGAGGTGATCAATCTCTCGTCGAACAATTATCTCGGCCTCACGACCCATCCCAAGCTGAAGCGGCGGGCGCTCGAAGCTCTGGAGAAGTACGGCGCCGGCTCCGGCGCCGTCCGCACCATCGCCGGAACCATGACCATCCACATGGAGCTTGAAGAGAAGATTGCCCAATTCAAGAACGTTGAGGCGTCCGTGGTGTTCCAATCCGGCTTCACGGCCAATGCTGGCACGGTGTCCGCCGTGATCGGCCCCGGCGACGTCATCATTTCGGACGAGCTTAACCACGCCTCGATCATAGACGGCTGCCGGCTTTCCAAGGCGGAGATCAAGCGTTTCCCGCACAAAGACATCGACGGGTGCGAAAGCGTCCTCAAGGAAATTCGCGGCCATCAGGGGCATAAGCTCCTGATCACCGACGGGGTCTTTTCGATGGACGGTGATATTGCGCCGCTGCCCGAACTGGTGAAGCTCGCCGAAGCATACGAATGCATCATGATGATAGACGACGCCCACTCATCCGGCGTGCTCGGGCGCAATGGCCGCGGCACCGTGGATCACTTCAACCTGCATGGCCGCGTGGACATCCAGGTGGGAACGCTATCAAAAGCCATCGGCGCGCTGGGCGGCTACGTGTGCTCCAGGCGCGAGGCGATCGAGTTTCTCTATCATCGCGCGCGGCCGTTTCTCTTTTCCACGTCGCACCCTCCCTCCGTGGCCGCAACGTGCCTTGCTGCTTTCGAGTTGCTCGATGAGGAGCCGCAGCTTGTCCAGCAGCTCTGGGCCAACACGCGATTCTTCAAAGCGGGCCTTACCACGCTTGGCTTCAACACCGGAATGAGCGAAACACCCATAACTCCCATCATCGTGGGCGATGCGGCGCTGGCTCATCAGTTTTCGCATGAGCTATTTCAAGCGGGCGTGTTTGCCCAAGGCATTGGCTTTCCCACCGTGGCAAAGGGCAAGGCCCGGCTTCGCACCATTGTGACGGCCACCCATACGCAAGACGATCTCGCTCGCGCGCTCGGAATTTTGGAAACCGCGGCCAAGAAGCTGAGGATTCTGTAAAAGTCAAAAGTCTGAAGTTTAAAGTGCAAAGACAAACCACAAAGGCACGAAGACACAAAGGACAAACTATCGTTCGCCGTTTTTTAGTGTCATTGCGCCTTTATGGTGGCCGTCTTTCGTTATACATCCAGCCCGATCCAGCGCATCAATTCCAAAGCGTTGCTGGTCTCAACCACCCCTTCACGCAGCGTGTAATCAAAGCTCATCTGTCCTCCCTCGATACGTTCTTGAAAGTGAGCCTTGTGGATCGAATTGCCGAGAGAAGAAGAGATGCCGGTGAGCGCGAGATCGTGCGTAGTCACGATCCCGATCGCGCCGCGGCCCATGAGGCTTCTTACCAATCCCTCGGCCCCGATCCGGCGGTCTTTGGAATTGGTTCCTTCGAGCAACTCATCGAACAAAAACAATAACGGAGGATCGCCCTCCGTGAGATCAAGCACTTGCCGGATACGCAAAATTTCCGCGTAGAAGCGCGACCGGCCTTCCTGCAGTGAATCCGTGGTGCGAATGCGCGCCCCCACCATAAGAGGCGACAATCGAAGTCTCCTCGCGCGCACTGGCGCTCCAGCCATGGCCAGAACCGTGTTAATTCCCACCGCGCGCAGCAGCGTGCTCTTGCCTGACATGTTAGAGCCACTCACTACGAGCACCTGCGTATCCCCGCCCAAACGCACGGAATTGCGCATGCAGCGCGAGGCTGGAATGAGAGGATGCCCCAAGCCTTCGGCCTCGAAAACAGGTTTGCCATCCGATGCCGCGGCAAACTCGGGAAAGGGATCTTCGGGATGCTCGAAAGAATAAGTAGCAAGCGAAAGCAATGCTTCCATCTCGGCCACCGCGTCTATCCAACCCGCCACCCGGCCGCCCGACCGCCGCCGCCAGTGCTCCGCCGCCAAGCCCACCTGCACCGTATAGAGCAGCGGGATTTCGATAATTTTCACGAACATGCTGTCGCGTCCGTCGATCCAGTCCGCCAAGGTTGCGAGATGCCGGATCGTCCGGGACGCGGGCTGCCCATGGTTCCGGAGCTCAGTGGCAAGGTTCTGCAAGCGAGCGGAATCGAACCTCTCCTGCTCGATCTGCTCAATGATCTCCGCCAAGAGCGCGAGCCCCTTGCTGCCGCAACCCATTCCCACCGTCGCGATCTTCGACGTCCGCCACAGCCGGAGCATCAGGCCCGCTTCAAGAGCCAGCACGATCAACAGGGGCGCATAGTTAAACGTAGCCAAGGCATAAAGAAACGTAGCGATAGCCGAAAGCGCCAGCACCGCCGCCACCACACGGAGGGCGGGATGGAACCGGTCTGACCGTAGCGCGGCCCACCGGCCGAGAGAGTCAGGATCAAGTGCCGCGCGCAACTCTCCGCCTGTCACGCTCAAGCGCTCGCGCAGGTCCAGCTTGCAACGAAGCTCCTCCACCAGCGTATGCCGTTCGGCGATGCCGCACGGGGCCGACGGAGCGAGCAGCCATGCGGCCAGCCTGTTCTCGCCCATCGGGGTTCGTGCGGTGGAAAGCATCTCGAACAAGCTCCCTTTCCCGAAGATGTCAATATCCTCGGCGTAGACACTCGCGGCGCTGCGGAAGCGCTCGCCCGTATCGCCCGTGCCCGCCCACTGGTCGTCGATCCGCGCGAGGCCCTGGCGATAGAAGGCGGCTATCCTCCCCAGGCGCGAGCGCGAGCGGAGAGCCCGGCCGTGCAAGACGGCGAGGCCGGCGTAAATTACTACCGGAATAATCAAAACCCAAGCTGAGAGGTCATGGCTCACCCAAGCGAGCCATGCGATCACGACGCCGGCCGCAAGCGTCAGCAGCTTGAGGTTGCCCGCGCGGATGTGAAGGCGCTCCTTGGCAGCGAGGGTGTTAAGTGTGGATTCAAGCCGGCGGGTGTATTCGGATCGAGGGTTCGTGCATGGGTCGGGCACACTCATGCTATTGCGCCACCTGGAAGGTAAATGACCCCCCGGCCAGGATTTTGCTACCAGGGCTGGGCGATTGGCCGAGGATGGTTCCGCTCGACGCGGTGCTCCCTGTCACAGGGTTTGCCTTGCCGATGGCGAAGCCTCCGCTCTGAATCATGGCGCGCACCTGATCGAGTCTCATGCCGGCAAAATCCGGACACACGTAGGCCGGAGGGGTTGGGCCGAGCGCAACCAGGAAATTGATGGCTGGACTGTGAATCTCCGTCGTGGAAGCGGGCGGGTCCTGCGCCACAATCTGATCCGCCTGCGACCCTGGCCAATGCACATGAACCACATCGCCCACGGTCAATCCCTTTTGCACCGCCAGAATCTGACCCACGCGCGCGCTTGACCCGACAAGGTCCGGCACCTCGATGCGCGGCGCGCCGAGGCTGACGAGCACGTGGACGTGCTGCCCCGCCTTCACCCGCGTATCGGGCGGCGGCTCCTGAGAGATAACCTGGGTTGCAGCATACTTGCTGCTGAATAGCTTGTCATCCACCTTGACTTCGAGCCCCATGCCATCGGCAACGGTTTCGGCCGCGTCAAGGTTCACGCCCACGAGGTTGGGCAGCGTTTCCTGGTTTCCATTGATGGTGAGCCGGATGGTGGTGATGGCGCTGATCACCACTACGGCGGCGAGGAAAGTAAACAACAGAAACAGCCGGAAGAGAAACCGGATGCGTTCGCTAAGGCGCATGGGCATGGCGTTCACCCGATTCTAACACGGACGCTGCAGCGCCCCTACAAAGCAGCAAGCGGCACAGCAGCAGGTCGCGCCACAATAACACCCCCAGCGAGTTATACTATCCAGCCGTCAGAAAAAACTCTCAGGAGCGTCTATTGCCATGCTGAAGTCCAAAATCCGATTGGGACTGGGGGCCCTGCTTGTGCTCCTGATCGCCGCCGCGAATCCCGCTAATCCGCTTCACGCCCAGGAAGGCTCATCGCTCGCCGCGCAGATTGAGCGGATTATCAGCCGCCCGGAATTCCGGCACGCGAGTTTTGGCATCGAGTTCTATTCGCTCGACACTGGCAAGCCGGTCTACGAGTTGAACCCACAAAAGCTTTTCACGCCCGCTTCCACCACCAAGCTGCTGACCGAAGGCACGGCAGTGGAGCTGCTCGGGCCAGACTATCGCTTCCACACCCGCGTTTACCGCACAAGGGCCATCGATAACGATGGCACGCTCAATGGCGACCTGGTATTGGTGGCGAGTGGCGATCCAAACCTCTCACAACGCATCCAGCCGGACGGCACGCTGGCCTTTGAAAATGACGACCATTGTTACGGCGGCCCGGCGGTTCCGGGCGATCCGCTCGTCGTAATCAAGCAACTGGCGGCGCAGGTGGCCGCCCACGGCATCAAGCAGATTGAGGGCCGCGTGGTGGTGGATGCCAGCCTTTTTCCCGAGGGCAAGCCCGAACTCGGCACCGCCACGATCATCTCGCCGGTGGTGATCAACGACAACATAGTGGACGTTACCGCCAGGCCCGGCGCGGTCTTGGGCGCTCCGGTCGCATTGCACATTTCGCCTGCCACCAGCTACGTTCAATTCGTAAATCTGGCGGTAACAGGTCCGGCCGCTTCCGAGCCGGATATCGAATGGGCCAAGGACCAAACCGGACCTGATGGCACGCATACCGTGACGGTGACGGGGAGTATGCCGCTTGGCAAGCCATCGCAGAACTTCCCCTACGCCATCCCGCAGCCCAGCCGTTTTGCGGAAATCACGTTCGTGAGCGCCCTGGAAGCCGACGGAGTCAAAGTCACGAGCGGCGGCGGAGCGCAGCCGGACTACCAAAGCCTCGCCGCTAATTACACGCCCGCAAACCTGGTGGCCGAACACGTTTCCCCGCCCCTTTCCGAAGACGTGAAGATCACGTTGAAAGTGAGCCAGAACCTGCATGCCAGCCTCATGCCTTACATCCTGGGGGCGGTGGTTGGACACGCCACGGATGACATCGACCAAGCGGGATTTAATCTTGAACACGGCTTTCTCAAAAAGGCCGGACTGGACCTGAGCGGCGCGTCGCAATCCGACGGCGCGGGCGGCTCCCCCGCTGCTTTCTTCACTCCCGATTTCATGGTCCACTATCTGGCCTACATGCGGCATCAGAGCTTTTTTCCCCAACTCTTCGCGGGCCTTCCCATTCTGGGGCGCGATGGCACGCTGGCCGGTATTCAAACGCAGTCTACCGCGGCTGGGCATATCTTCGCCAAGACCGGGACCTTCGACGACTACGACCAGCTCAACCAGAATGACATGGTGACGGGCAAGGGATTGGCGGGGTACTTTACCACCCCCGGTGGGCAGCACATCGCGTTTGCCATCTACGCCAATGAGGTGGCGGTGCCGGGACACGGCGAGCTCATCGAGAAGATCGTAGGCCAGGCGCTCGGCGAGATCGCGGCCGCGGGGTACCTCTCTCTGCCGGCCGCCAACAGGCAGAGCGATCTATCTTCCGCTCATCCCCCACCTGTGTATGACGCACTCATCGAAAACGGCCACGTTATCGACGGCACGGGCAACCCGTGGTTCGCGGCCGACGTGGCAATCCAGGGCGGGCGCATTGCGGCCATCGGGAAGCTTGCGGGAGCAAAGGCCCGGCGCGTGATTGACGCACGCGGCCTCGTGATAGCGCCCGGCTTTATTGACATGCTGGGGCAATCCGAGTGGGCGCTGCTCATTGATCACCGCGCGCTCAGCAAGCTCTCGCAGGGCATCACCACGGAAATCACCGGCGAGGGCGGCTCGATTGCCCCGCAAGACGCGCTCACGCTGGCGCCGCTCCAACCGTTTCTCGACCACTATCACCTGAAGGTGGATTGGACCACGCTCGACGGCTATTTCCGGCGGCTCAAAGCCACGGGAACGCCCATCAACATCGGCACCTACGTGGGCGCGGCGCAGGTGCGCGAGGCGGTGATGGGCGACGTTGATCGCACCCCAACGCCGGGCGAGTTGGCTGAAATGGAAAGCCTCGTGGCGCGCGCCATGCAACAAGGAGCGTTGGGGATTTCCACGGCGCTGATCTATCCGCCCGGCTCCTACGCCAAGACAGATGAGCTTATTGCTCTTGCCAAAGTGGCCGCTGGATACGGCGGCATCTACGCCACGCACCTGCGCAGCGAAGGCGCGACGGAAATCCCAGCTCTCGAAGAGGCTTTCCGCATCGGCCGCGAGGCGGACATTCCGGTGGAGATTTTCCACCTGAAGGTGAGCGGCAAGTCGCGTTGGGGATCGATGCCCAAAATCGCGGCCATGATTGACGCTGCGCGCGCCTCCGGCCTGGACGTGCGAGCGGACATGTATCCCTACACGGCAGGCAATACATCGCTCGCATCCTGTTTGCCGCCTTGGGTGGCCAACGGCGGCCCGGCAAAATTGCTTGCGCGGCTGCGCGATCCGGCCATCCGCACGCGCATCAAAGCGGAAATGGCCCGCGATCACCAGGATTGGGAAAACCTCTATTTCGATAGCGGCGGCGCTTCGGGCGTTCTGATTTCCTCCGTAATGAACCCGAAACTCCAGAAGTTCGACGGGAAGACACTGGCACAGATCGCGCAGATGGAGGGCAAGCTGGCGCTCGACGCCATGTTTGACCTGATCCTTGCCGACAACGCTCAAACCGAAGCGCTCTATTTCATGGCCGGAGAAAAGGACCTGGAATATGGCCTGAAGCAGCCGTGGACCAGCATCGGGCTTGATGCTCAAGAGACTTCGCTCGATGGGCCTCTCTATGAGCCGCACGATCACCCGCGCGCATGGGGCTCCATGCCCCGGTTCCTCGGCTATTACGCCGGCCAGAAGCATTTGCTCACACTGGGACAGGCCGTCCGTAAGATCACAAGCCTTCCCGCCCAGCGCGAGCACTTGGCCGGCCGCGGATTGCTCGAACCGGGCTTCCACGCGGACATCACGATCTTCAACCCTGCGATCATCAAAGACACGGCGACTTATCTTCATCCAGCAAGCCTCTCAACCGGTGTTGACTACGTCTTCGTCAACGGCCAGCTTGAATACGACCACGGCCACCTGACGGGCGTGAATGCTGGTCAGCCGCTCCGCGGTCCCGGATGGGTAAGGCAGTAGGCAATGTCGTGTAGCGCAGAGTTTTGCTTCTAAAACTCTGCGGCTTGTGCTGGAACCAATGAAAATGCCTACCGCACGTTTGACAGAGCAGGAGGGGTTGGTTATAGTTGCGCTGGGTACCTGGACCACAAAGATTCCTCAAGTGCCTCGACTGTTGGATCACAAAATTCCTATCATTCGAAGCCCAAGGCCGCGCGTCCCGCGAGAGATTGATGAGTCTTCCCAATTCGCTGACCCTACTCCGCATTTTTTTTGTCCCGCTCCTCGTGGCGTTGCTGCTCACCAAAGGTCCGAATATGGACCTGTGGGCGGTCGTGGTTTTTATCGTCGCTGCCCTCACGGACCTACTGGACGGCTATCTGGCGCGCAGAAACAGCCAGGTTTCGCGGCTGGGCATTCTGCTCGACCCCATCGCGGATAAGTTGCTGACTTCCGCCGCGTTCATCTCCCTGG
>JBOGJX010000173.1:0-3487 GCA_050745285.1 Terriglobia bacterium | reverse complement strand
ATCTTGTGGTGGCACCGGCATCTTGCCGGTGGCATTCACAGGCTGGAGGCCACTGCCACCTGGCATCAGCTTCAGGTGTCTGCGAGCTTCCTGCTTGAAGTCAGCGGGGCAGTTGGCATCGCAAGGGTCACGGAGCAGGAGCGCCATCAGCATGGCCCGGCAAGCCGCCAGCGGCCGCCGCGCCCACCACAGATGCAGCGTGGACGGATGCCCATGCCGGATAGACTTCTCCCTCGCCGAGTGCTTGCTAACCTCCGCAACCGGAAAATCCACCTCCGCCAGCCGCTTGCAGTCTTTGGGAATCATTTGATGGAGACAGAATCTAACTCAATTGATGGTTTACTTCAATCTCTGAAACTCTTCCAGGCTCACGCCCAGTTACCGAAGGATTTTGAAGAATAGAGGCGGGCCAATCTCGCGCCCCCCATGAAGTGGAATAGTCGCGGCGCGTCCATCTAGGTGATGCCAGCGCTCGTGACTGCCTGTCTGCCGCGTTTTGGAAAATCCCAAGCGGCGAGCCGCGTTTTGAAGTTCGCGGGCCGTGGCGCTAGGCATGAACGATTTCGGTGGTGTCGGCGGGAAGCGGAATACCCTTCTCGGAGTACTCCTCCGCGAGCATTTGGAAGACGTTCGAGAGTTCGGTCAGGGCGGATTCCCGAGTGGCCATGAGCGCGTAGCAGCCGGAGATGGCCGGTATTTCGGCCACCCAGGAGCCATCCTCCTGGCGATACAAAACCGTCTTGTAATCTTCGAGCTTCATAAGCCGCCGCCTAATATTCTTGACGCCAGTTTAGCACGGAAGCCCCCGTCCGGCGCCTGCCAATTCCCGCCTGCCGCCACCGGAAAATCCACCTCCGCCAGCCGCTTACATTCCTTGGGGATCAACCGTCGTTTACCTCGACTCCTGTTTCCTTGCGCTCCGCGCCCTCGAACGAAGATGTTCTCGATAGTCATGAAGCGCGGCTTCGACATCCGCTTTGGTCAATCGCTTTAGGAAAACCGTCGTCTCATTCGAATATCTGGTTAACCATCCACCCTTGACTTGCCAACAGTACTGAGAGTTCGCTTTGAGACCATGTTTCCAGGCAATAGCCTGAAATACGTGGCTGCTAAATGGCATCCCTTGAAGGTCTCCAATCGCCTCCACGATATCTTTTTGTCGGTGTGGGTGAGTAATGTTTGGGTCCAAAGTCTTCACAACCGCAAGAGGCCCAGCAGTAGTCTCGGCTTTCCCCACACCAACGACGACGTCGGCATTCTGAATTTTCTTGATTGATTCGAGCTTCACAGCGAAAACTGTAAGTAGCCTTCCCGTATCAGCTCCCACGTCTTGTATTTCTTTTGCGGCCGAGGCGATTTCAGTCAGGAACTGCCGCACCGCAGCGCTCCGGGGCTGATTCTCGTCGTCCTGGCCCGAGATATACTGGATGGGATCGATGGGAGCTTCGAGCCCGATGGGCAAAAGCTGCCACGTTATTTCCTTACCCAGGTCCACACCGAATGCTCTTTGTAGCAGGTCCTTCAAATTGACGACGCTTGTTTGCGCAAGCGCATATATGACCGACCCAAAATCCGGAACATTGTAAAAATGCACGGAGTTATCGCGGTACGTGCTCAGCAACTCGAGATTGCGTCTGACCGGGAGAGGCGCCAGGTCCTTGGGGAAAAACTGCTCTCCCGCGATCATTGCGTCCTTACAAGACAACGTTCTGTACGGCTCCTTTCGTCTCTTCGGATAAAAGATCGACCTGCGATTTCGTGAGAGCAAAGCCTTCAACGCAAGTTCCCATGCGTTCAGCAACAAAATAACAAAGCATTCATCTCTGTATTCGATGCGCGGTTTGTTGTAAATCTCGATTGCCGCCAGTAGCGCGGCTTTGCCATTGCGAAGCAGATGACGATACGAGCCACGGTAATTCATTCGCCCCGCCCTTCCTTAATCTTCTATACAGAGCGTCTTAAATAATTGCGCATAAGCGGCGCAAGGTGTTGTTGGGCCTGATCCAATGGGCGAATTCAATTTCCACGGCCCGCAGAACGTCATTCAGATGCGCGAAGTATCGATTATGCAAGCATCGCCGGCGTGTTAGCTTCCAGACCCGTTCGATGGGGTTCAGATCCGGGCTGTATGCCGGCAGGTAATCGAGGGCGAACCGGTTCTCGTGCTCTTCCCGCCACGGACGGTGAAGGCGCGCGTGGTGGTATTTTGCGTTGTCGGTGATGACTACCACGCGCCGTCCGGTTCGGGTGCTGGCCGCCCGCAGGTGCTTGAGAAAATTCCAGCAGCTCACGGCGTTGAACTTATCCATCTCGCGCCGGAAGAAGAATTTGCCATCGCGCAAGCGGACAGCACCAAAGTAGCCGATGCTGCGTCGGGTCGGGTGGTGAAGGAGCACCGGGTCTTTTATTTCAGGGGGAACCCACATCCGGCAGCGGGAACCGTATTGTTGAAAATGCACTTCGTCCATTGCCCAAAGATCGATAGCCGAGTCAAGGCTCAGCTTTTGGAGTTTTTTTATGCGCCTTCTGCAAAACTGGATCGGCGTGGGCGATCAGCGGGCGAGGTTTTCGCAGTCGGAAGCCCAATTGTCGAAACATCCGCTGAGACTGACGCACGCCTAACCGCACCCCGTAACGTCGTGCAAGCCAAGCCTGGAGAGTCTTGCCGTCCCACACGGTTCCACTCAGCCCCACGTCGCGCGGCGCACGTCGCAACACCGCCTTCGCCTCATCGAGTTGCGCCTCGCTCAGGCGCCGCGGCCGTCCGGGCCGCGCGCCTTCGGCCAGGCCGGCAAGACCTCGCTGCTCAAAATGCCGGACCCAGTATTCCACCGACCGCGGAGCATCGCCCAAGAGCCGGCCGACGTCCGGGCACGTCATCCCTTGCGCGACCAGCAACACCCCGTGCAAGCGGTGATCATACCGAGATTCTTCGGAACGGCGAATCTCATCCTGAAGCCCGAGCACCATCGTATCGGCATCAGCAATGGTAAGTGGTTTCATGCCTCCATGAAACCACACTTAATTATAATGCGCAATTATTTATGACGCTCCGTATAGCAACAAGCCAGTTAAGCCCGAACCACTGAGGAGAGTATCGCTGGAATGGGCAAATGACGTTGCCCTCTTCATTACCCTCTGTTGCGGGTACTATCCTTTTCTTGCCACTTGGCGTCTGGACCGCGCCCCGAAGGGAGAACTCTTCCCGATCTCCGGACGGTCATCACGGCTTCCCGCCTCCGCCGGGCATATCATGATCAGGCTGCTTCTGCTCCGGTTTCATGGCGCTCACGGGCAGGATATAGTGAGCAATTTGCGTCACCTCATGCCAGACAAACCGGGCGGGGTCCTGGTGATCGTGCAACTTGGGTTGATCCCCGCCACAACCGGTGACCACGTAAAGCCAGTAGCAATCCCGTCGATCCTCGGCCACGCGATGCTCATTAGGAGTGAGCATGACGGAACCGGAGCTCGCGCCCAGCCCCTT
>JBOGJX010000172.1:0-3313 GCA_050745285.1 Terriglobia bacterium | reverse complement strand
GAGCCGACCCCAAGGATAAGTGCCAAACCCTATCGAGCATATCAGACCACTCTGAAACTTTTGGGATAAATGGGACGGTTTTTTCGCTACCCGCCTGGTTTTCTGAATCGCATACCTTAAGGTCTGCGCCAGCCAGCGGAACACCACAATCGAGCTAAAGCTTGACAAGTCGGAAACCGCTCAGATCGGGCTCGCCGGGGCAGACAGCAGCGCCAAATGACCGCAGCAGCTCTTCGGCCAGAGCCACGGCCTCGGGCGAAAAATAGTAAATGTGATCCCCAGCAGGTAATTGGCAGTGGTACACACGGGCGTCTGGCGGCGCACCCGCTTTGAGGTGCACTGCGCTGAGCCCATCCATGAGGCCACGTGCTCTGTAAGGGGCCACGTAGCTACTCATTTCTACTCGATACCAAGGCATCGGGCCTCCATAACGCTACGGCGTGCCGTTCACGCTGTGCGCTCGTGAATTCGCGAAAGCGAATAGCCCACGGCTCAAAAAAACGCCGTGGCATCGGCCTACCGTTCCCCTAAAAGCGCCCGTAAGGAGCACTGCACGCAGCAGTGCGCCTGGCTAAAGCCTGCTCCCTATGCCCCGCGCAACTCAAATACCTTGCCATCCCCCCGCGACCAGAGCAGAACTTTATCGAAATCAAAATCGAACTTCCACTCCGTGACCCCGTTCGGAACTGAAAAATTTGCGGAGGGCGGAAAGAGGTCGGCGACCAGAAGCAGCCAGACGCGGCGGGCCTTTTCCCGATAGCGCGGCACCAGCTCGTTCTTCCGCTTAATTTCGCCTGCGAGAAGCGCGTGGTCCAACAGTAGGGTGCGCCCGATATGCCCTCGTTGCCATACATTCGTTTTTCCATCGAGACGACGCGCAACCTGCACTGAGAAGATTCCTGGAGGGACATCTGGGAACTGGTAGTTCCTTATGTCGTCCTCGTGATCGCCGTAACGACCTCGCACAAAATCGACCAGGCACTCAGCCATCCGGGTGCAATCAAGCCCTTTTTTTTCATCCTCGAAATAAACTAGGACGTCCACGGGTCTGCCGCCGGAGCTTGTATACAAGTTCTCGGCCTTATGGATCGTTTTGTCCTGAAAGCTCTCCACCTGGCGAGGCAGAAATGCACTTGCGGCCTTCGGCTGAAAGAGCCGGGTTACCTCAATACCCAAAGTTTCGGACTCCGTCTGGACTAGAAAATCGGGACTTTCCGCTTCAATGACTTGCCCTGCCGGAATCATCGGGCATATCTTACGTGCTTCTTCGATGAACCATGTTTCCATCTTCTTGTTCGGCATGTAAATATCTGGGCCTTGACGTAACCCCAAAAAAAGTGCGACCGCACCCCGGCAGCTACGGGAGGACATCCTCCTTGAAGAACTTGTCGGCAAGCTTGGGATCGAGCGTCTTCAGTTTCTCGTAAACCTTGGTAACCTCTGACTGCTGGTCCAGCTTGCGATAGGCTGAGCCCAAGTCGACCCATGCGCGCGCATCATCGGGCTTGAGTCGAATGGCCTCCTGCTCGGCGCTCACCTCCTTGCTGTACTGGCCGAGCAGCCCGTAGGAGAGACCCAGTACAGCCCACGCCGACTCGTCATCCGGCTTCAGGCGAAGGGATTGCTGCTCGGCGCCAGCCGCCTTATCGTACTGCCCAAGCTCACCGTAGGTGACGCCAAGTTGGAACCACACGGCTTCGTCATCCGGCTTCAGACTAATCGCCTCTTGATAAGCAGCGACTGCCTTGGCGAGCTGGGCAAGCTTCCTGTAGGCAAAACCCAGCAGAGCCCACGCCGGCTCGTCATCCGGCTTCAAACGAAGGGATTGCTGGTCGGCGCTGGCCGCCTTGTCGTACTGCCCAAGGGAGTAGTAGGCGCTGCCCATCTCGGCCCACGCGTCCTCGTCGGTAGGCTTTAGGTGAATCGCTTGATGATAGGCGCTTAGTGCCGCATTGTACTGTCCAAGACCGTTGTAGGCCAAGCCTAGGTTGGACCAGGCCATCTCGCTTCGGGGGTCCTTTGCGGTCCAGTTTTGCGACAGCTTGAGGAGCCCTTGCCAATCGGATTTGACCATCAATACTAAAGACGTCAAACCCCACGCGCTCTCTTGTTTACTCGCACTTGCTCCGGCCGCCGCTTCTGCTTTTGCTCGCTGCGGCAGACCGGCAATCCATTCGGCGGGCAAAGCGAAGTTCAGGCTTTGGCCCTCCTTGAGATAAAACGTCGTAATCCCCACGAGCCGCCCCTCGGCGTCAAACAAACCGCCGCCGCTTGAGCCGGGAGAGATGGCGGCGGACGTCTGGATTACCTCGCCCTGGCCGAAATTCCGCAGGCCGGAAATCAGACCCTCCGAAATTGTGAGCTCCAGGCCCTCGGGCGCGCCGATGGCGTAAACCTTCTCGCCAACTTCCAGCGTTGAAGAGTTGCGCACCTGAACAGGAGGAGCATTGAGGCCGTTTACAGAGAGCTCTGCCAGATCGTGGTCAGGATCGACACGGAGCAGTTTCGCGGGCCATTTCTTCCCGTTCTGTCCTACCCGATACGTGACGCCATCCTCAATGACGTGTCGGTTGGTCACGATGAGGTTGACGGCCGGGACTAACCCCCCCGACAAGTCAATCGAATGGCTACGCCTCGCCTCACTCTTTGCCCGATCCAGTTCCGCGAACCAGCCCTTGGGCGCGATGACCACCCCACTGCCGAGGGTCACGACCGAACCTTTCCCGTCCAGCGATTCGACAACTACAACCGAAGGCGAAACGCGCTTGAAAATCTGTTCCGGCGTCTCGGCTGCTGCTGTCGCGCACACGACAGCCAAAGCAATAGCAAATAGAGTGGCAGCGCGCATTTGGTTCCCCTCTCGAAGCCCAGATCAATGCGGCGTTTCAGGCAGGCTTGTTTTGTCTATCGAGTACCAGATACCGGTTTACGGATAAGTATACAGCCGACTGGCGGCCCGCAGTCTACAAATTAAGGGAAAGCGACATCATGTAGGGAATTTGAATGGCCGCTAACATGCAGCAACCTCAACTATTTCCAGTCGGAACCATTCTTGCGAGGCACACCGGGTCTACACGTTCTCCGGCGCAGGATGCACCCATGGGCCGCGATACGTGCGGGCCAAAAGGCGGTTGGCCTCGGCGTCGCCGATCACACGCCCCGTCTGCGGGTCCCATGCCATGGTCCGGCCCGTTTTCATCGAGAGATTGGCGAGGATGCAGCTCGCTGTCGAAATGTACCCCTGTTCAATATCGGCCACCGGTCTGCCGCGCGTGGCAATCGCCGCCAGAAAATTCAGCATGTGGTGGCGGAT
>JBOGJX010000171.1:0-16225 GCA_050745285.1 Terriglobia bacterium | reverse complement strand
TTGCACTTTTTCGCTTCAATGGGGCCGTGATCTTTCGATCACGGAAATGTCCTTAAACGCCCGTGCTGTGAGCATTCGCTTATGCTTCAATGGGGCCGTGATCTTTCGATCACGGAAATGGCGCGCTTGCAACTCTTCAGTTTTCAAAGATCTGCGGGCCGACCTGCGAGCGGCGGCCCACCAGAAGCCGTTCACAATCCGGCCCCGAGCCTCTCCCATAATTATAACCCTTGGTTTTCAATCAGTTAACCTTCCGCGAGCGGCGACGGGGTTTGGGAGGCCACCTGACCGCTCGCGCCTTCCGGAGCAGGGATCCATCAGTGGCATCATAAACCAAATGCCTTCGGACTAAAACTCAATTTCCGGCCAGCGCGGGACTTGTTCGTCACTGACCTCGACCACAGCGCTGAGGGACTCCCAGAATCCGGCGAACGCCTCTTTGTCGCAGGGCTGAAGGCCGTGGGCCAGAATGGAGTTGTTCCGTTTCAGCAAATGGTTTCGGATCGACTCATACCGGCCAGCAATCGTCTGGTGCTCAGGAATCCGGCTAAGGGCCAGCGCGCGGAAGGCGTCTCTAACCCCCAGCTTGTACACGTCTCCGTCGCCCGCTCCGAACGCCTTCACCCAGCGGTTGAGGTGTTCTTGCGGGATCTGGTGGCGCTGTACCGTGCCGAGTTTCGCCTGAAAGGCTTCGTAGAGCTTTCCGTGGGCGAATAGCTCGGCGGCACGGTAGAGGCGGGCTATGGCGTCGTCATAGCGGCCCTGGGCGGCACGCCTCTCGGCGTTGGCCAACAATTCCCGGAGAGTGTCAGATATCTGCTGGCCGTCGTCGCCGATCCTTTCTTGCTCGACGCTGTGCCAGTGCTCTGCCAGGCGGCCCAACGCCACGAACAAGGGATATTGACCACGATGGCTGAGAATCAAGTTCAGGCGATCGCGGAGCCTGTTGTACTCGTGAGTTACGTTATTGAATTGAAAGCGATCGGCGCTTGCAAAGCATTCCGCCAGTCTGGCCAGCGTTTTGAGCTCCTGCTGGAGGTCAGAACTGCATCTTTCTCCCGCGTGCCGCAACTGGTCCGCTGCCGCTTCGGCGAAATAGGAGCGGAAGAGCCAGGTTGCGCGCTCCCGTTCCCGAATCGCAAGCGCGTCCCAGGGGTTAATGGTAGATATCACCTGCTCGGCGCCGGTGATCACCACGCCCAGCCCTCCCTTGTCACGTTCCGCGCCGCCCACGTAACTGAAGTGGGAAAAGTGCTCGGCGGCAGCCATCGCAAGGGCCGCACTCATCGCCTTCGTTCCGGGCGTAATGTCCACGTAGACTTCATCCGGGTTGAATCCGCGCTCTTTCAGCCATGCTGGGATTTCCCTCCGGACGGCTTTGTACGTCTCGCCCAGGTGCTCCGCGTCGGGCGTCTCGGCGAAATTGTACTGCGGCTGATATTCAAGCTGGCCGAGGACTTGCTCCTGCACGACCCGCTTCGATTCTTTCGATACCACGAAGAGGACGAATTCGGGGCGCGCTCGGTTCAGGCTGGTGACGAGAGGCGTCGCCGTGCCGCCGACGCTGATCACCGCGCCGCGAAAGCTCATCTTCGTACTCCCTTGCCCACTTCGCGTTCCTTCGTCCTGTATCGCAGATTTGAGATTTCAAACACGGGATCACACTTCATATTGCGTTGCCCATTTTATCGGAACCGCCAAAGCAAAAGCAGGCTGAACGGGCCGGATGCCACGGGACTCCAAGGCTGTGCGGGTCGAATCCGCCAACAGATCCTCCGGACTGATCAATCGCCCGTACCAGTCCCGTATCGGCTCCGGCGAGTGGAAGCAGGCGCCGGGACGCAGCATCCATTGCGGGCGTTTGAAGACGTCCTCCACGCTGAAGTCGGGGCCGAGCTTACCGTATTTGACGAATGAACGCCAGTATCCATCGGTCGAATCACGTGGAGAAGGCTGGAAGGTGGAGAGCGAAATCCAACCGTCCGCGCCAGTGACCGCGTCAAGGCGCCCCGCATCCTCCCATTTTTCTGCCAGTTCGAAATGCCCGAAGCCGGCGGAGACGTCGGCGCCGAAGCCGGTTTCAGAAAGCAACTGGAGGAGACCCGCCAGGATGGATTCTTTACCGGCCGCGATGCGCGCGTAAAGGCTGAGATAGGAGACGCCTCCGGCGAGAGCTTCGGCCTCCACCGGGTAGAGCGAGCCAGCCGTTCCGGTAGTATCCGTGCAACGGTCCAGCGTGTTGCGCAATCGCACCTCCGGCTTGATGACCGCGTCGGAACGAGCAAAGCCCAGGCCGGGGTCCGCCGCCGGGGGAAGGATTGGAGTTTCTCCTCGCTGCAGGGCGGCGAACTGCTGCGGCGTGAGCCAGGCGGCGCGCTTCACGCGCTTACGTTCCGCCTCCGGCCAGCCGAGAAGAGGCAGCAGGGCGGGAGCGGGCAGAAAGTCTTCTGGGCAGGCGTCGGAGAGAACGAAAGGAGGCTCGCCCGAACGCCAAGGATCGAGAAGCTCTTCTTCCAGCCAGGCCGGGCCATTCACGCGCGCCGCTGCTGCCGCCAGCGCGCCCATGAGCGTATCCGCCTGCCAAGGCGTCCGCCAACTCCCTTTTGGAAAGAGGCGAAAGTGCACCAGCCTCATTACCATGGCTTGCCGTTCAGCGTCAGGTTGGTGAAGCGCACCTTGCCAGAGCCCCGGCTTGTACCCGCGCCAAGGCCCGTCTGCTCGACTAGCCCTATTCCGTGCCTTACGACGGTCAGAAGCGCATCTTCTCCGGATTTGCCATTCCATGTGAATGGGTCGCCGAGGTCACGCTCATAAACCTGCACAACCATTTCCAGGTGGAACTTCGATCCGGGTGACACGCGCTCCATCGTGCGAAGGCTGCCGCCGAACGCGGCGCCGGTCCTCCTGTTGATTGCGGTTTCGGTTTTGATTTCAATCAACTTGTCGCGCTCCGGCCCTTCGCCACCAATGAGGTGGGCATCACGAACGAGGAGCCGTGTCGGACCTAATTCACTCTTCGTGTTTTTGTGCGGCCCAAAGACACGGCATACCGGGCATTCCGGTTTGGCGCAACCGCATGGCTCAGCTTTCTCTGGTCCGCCGAATCTGCCCTCCTGCTTCTCTATTTCAGAGCGCATTTTGCCCTTTAGGGAAGAACCGGGCACGTAAGGCAACCCCGTCCTGCGATCCTTAATGACAGGCAGGTCGTTGGACTGAATCGAGAGATCATCTTGAGAGCCGCCGACACGGAAGGCCGTCACACACTCCAGGGTACCTTCGATCACGTGAAGAGAAACTCTTTTCATTCTGCCTCCTAAATTGTTCTTGCTATCTGAGTTTTAACGGAGCGAAGCCCAAGAGACCCTCGAAGTGCTGCATGAAGCCCTTCAAAAAGTCGTCTTCTTTTTGAACCTTCTGTACGTTTTCGTCAATAAACTCCTGGAAGGAGCGCGGAATTGTCGGGTCCTTCTTGCCGGCGCGGTACGCCGCGTAGGAAGATAGCATTGCGATTTTTGACTTTTGCGCCTCCCACGTGCTTTCGCCCGTTTTCAGTCGCCGCTCCACCTCTCGGCAATAGCCAAAAAACGCCCTGAGCTGCGACATCTTCAGCTCCGGCTTGTCTTTCTTGAACCTTTCGAGCAGGGGCTCGATCGTTTTCTTGGCCACAAACTCCAGCCTCAGATTGCCGTGCTCATCGAAGTATGCTCCTTGGGGGGGCGGGGTAACAACGCCCGCTTTTTTGAAAGCATCCTGCATGTTCATGAGTTTTCCCTCCTCAGACGGCTGGCGATCAAAGCATAGCGCAACTCAACGGCGAGTTCACGCGTCGCGCCGGTGTTTTCCAAGATTTCCGCGAGTACTGTTTCACCCCAAGCCCGGAATTCCCGCGACTTGGGTGAGGGCGCGCTGGCTTTAGGAAAATTACGGCCCACCTCGTAAGCCCAATGAGCGCTGCGGAGAGGATCCTGGCGATTGGCCAAGGAAAGTAAGCGATGAATCATGGTGCGGGGGCAGACACCGTCATCAATCCACTGCTTGATCTGCTTTGCCTGATTCAAAATCGCGGAGTGGCGCTCCCATTTCCAGACCCAGCCCAGGGCCGCGCAACGGTCTTTGGGAGGTTCCGGCGCGCCGCCCGCTCTGGAGTTTGGCGTGTTGCCGCGCGTCTCTGGCGGCTGCGCGCGGCCCTTCGCGCAGTCTAAGAGCAGGTCCGCCTGCTCGACACCGTGGCGGATGGGAACGCGATAGTTTGTCAGAGCGATACCGGCGCTCAGGGTGAGGCCGTAACGGTTGCCGGGCCCGGCCATGAAATCACGGTGAACTTCCTCCGCGAAATCGAGCATCACGTTCCAGGGTCCAACGAGCAGCAGGTCGTCTCCGCCGGAATAGATGGTGTAAACCCATTGCCAGGCACCGCTGTGGAGCTTTCCTTGTACTTGGCGGCTGAAGAAGTTATCCAGATCCCGGCTAAAGCTCCTCAGCGAGGCGAGGCTCGGGTCGCGCCGCTGCATTTCGCCGAGCTTTGCGCCCATACTATCCACGTCCGCCTTGAACACGGCCAACAGGTTGTCTCCCTGGGCTTTCTCAGCGATATCCTTGAACGTCGCGTCTGCCGGAACGTGCAGTCTGGGCGCGTGGAGCGGCTGCACACCCGCGGCAGGGGTCGAGGGATTGAAGCGCAGGCCGCGGCCGAGCACCTGAAAATCACCGCCGCTTGAGCACAACTCCAGGCTGCTGGCCGTAGGAAGCAGTTTGCCGATCTGCGTGTCGTCATAGCACCGGGCGCAAACCCGGATTTCTTCTTCATCATCCCACTGAGTGTGCGTAGCGGCTTGACGGCCGCATATCTTGCAAGGCGAAGCCCCGAGGGGTTCCTGAGAAAGAGCCGAAGCGTCCCAGTGATCGTTGGCCGTCATCCTGGACGCCCAAAGACGGCGCTTTTCGCGCTCTTTCCTGCTCAAGACCTCCTCAAGCGAACAGCCAGAAGCGAGTGTGAGCGCCAGTTCTGCACGCGTCTCCCGGTACAGCTCCGGCTCGAGTCTTTCGCGCACCTCCTGAAGCCTTTGTTCCATTTGCGCACTGGCTGGGAGACGCAGGAGGAACTGGCCGCCGCCCTGCAACACGACTGCCTCCTCCCATCGGATTCCAAATTCCTTGGCCACAATACGCGAGGCAATTTCCTCGATCACCTGCACATAGAACGAGCGCGCCCTGAGTCTGCGCGCCTGGCCTCCGCCGGCTGTTGAAACGCTCAGCACGTAGTCTTGAATACCGGAAAGATCGCCGGCCACATAAAGCGTATCGCTCATCGGTCTGTTTCCTCTACTCCTCGGAACAGCCCTAGGCCGAAATGACACGAGTCTCCGATGGCTAGTGGACCCTGCACAGGGGTGTCGAACTCTAGGCGCAGGCGGAAGCCTGGACGAACGAACGAGGTTCGCGCTTTTTCCTTGGCCAATCGCCTACGCCGCGTTTCATGAAGTTGCATCCGCGTGTGTTCGTCTGCCTCGATTGCGATACTGACTGGCGGCATTCCTGCGGCCAGCAAAAGTCTCCTCGCCACGCCCTCCGGGGTTTCACCCGGTCTGAGACGGCAGTTGGCGCGGAAACGATGCCGCTCAGCCGGGGGCACAAAGGGAGTGACGCTTCGCCAGACTCGCGCGCACACACCGAATCCCGGGGGGAGCGGCATTTCGAAAGGCAAAGGAACGATATAGAGAAGCTGCTCGTTACCCCAAGAGATGGGGCCTTCGGAGGCCGCCAGCACAGCATCGATTTCCATCCAGGTAAAAGGGGCTTCGCGCCGCCACAGGACCACCCGCAGCGGGTAACCGTGTTCATCCGGCCACACGAAAAAGTAAGCATGATGGTGACCCACCAGCGCCTTCCCCTCTCCGTCTTTCCCAGAAATGAGAGAGAGTTGTTCGCACTGCGCTGGTGTCAAGGATCCGTAGCTTTCTTCGGGTCACCTGTGACAATGGCGCACATTTTTCTCATCACCCGGCCGCGCAGCCGTTCGGTGACCTTGATCCATAGTTCCGCGGGCGGTAGAACGCGCCCTCCCAAGGCGAACTGCAGGCTGTGGGGCTGCCCCGGCGCAGAATCCAATCCGGCCGTTCGCCGCGGATCTCTTGAAATAGCCATATGAATACCACAAAGACAGTGAGCGCATTCAAGGACGTTTAGGCGGCGTAAGTAACTAAAGGTATCAACTCGTCCTCATCCTTTGATGGTGTGTCGGGGTCGATGGGGTCTGATAGACGCAGTTCCATTCGCCATGAAACTTATCAAGTCGAAACATGATGCCACCTTTATTTGTTTACGCCGCCTTACCGGGTAACGAAAACGGGGTATTCGCCAATTTCACCTTCCAGCACGCGAGCTAGCAAGCGCGCCTGAATCTCAAGCAAACGGCGATAGCTCACCCGGTATTCAAAGAGTGGATGGGTGACCATCGAATCCATTCGCAATTCGTAGGCCCGGAAGAAGCCCTTTCGACCGCCCGGCGTGAGGGACACTGCGGGCCCCACCTGCACGAAGTCTTTGGGCGTCACCATGCGCGTATTGATGGCGGTCAGGACTGCGGAGTCCGCGATCAGGGAGCGGAACGGCTCCATCAGGTCGAGGGCAAGAGCGGGACGCCCAAAGCGCGGCTGGTGGTAAAAGCCGAGGTACGGATCAAAGCCAACCGCATAACAGGCAATGGTAAGGTCTTTCACCAGCATGGCGTAAGCGAATGAGAGCAGGGCGTTCACGGCATCCCGCGGGGGCCTGCGGTTCCTGCCCGCAAAGTCAAATTGAAACTGGCCGCCCGAGCCCGTCTGGTCCTCCTGTTTGATCATGCCTGCGAAGTCCCGGAAGTAGAGCCGCGCGGCGTTGCCTTCGATGCCCAGCAATTCCTCCAGGTTCTGGGCAAGCTCGGCTTGTTCGGCCATCTGCTTCATGCCCAGCAGCGTGTCTGGTTGCGGCTCCACGTGGTTCCGCAGCAGCATGGTTCGTTGGTTGCGAATTTTCCCGGCCACCAGTTTGCGCGCCACGGCCCGTGCAAACCATTCCTCGTCCGCCAGGCGGAATTGCGAGCGTCGCAGGAAAATGTTCTTACTATTCATGCCGCTGGTTATGCCATAGAACCATCCACCTTGCGAGAAGTAACAGATCGGAACGCTGGCCTCGCAGAGGGCCTGAACCGCTTGGGTGGTGAGCTGGACGTTTCCCATCAGATTCAACTGGCAAATCTCACCCATGCGAACATCCTGACGGGTGGTATCCTTCTGGACGATCTGCAGCACCTCGCCGGACTTTCCTACGCGCGCGCCCTGGCTGTTCAGATACAGCGGGCGCAAGTCATCACGGGCCGTCACCAGACGGCGGACCTCGGCAAGCGGCTGAGCGGAATTCTCCGCGGCTTCAAAGAGTGGAAGCTGCCGAGCGACCGGACGAGAAGCCGATTCGAGCGCGGCCGGGGCGCTCCGCAGAACGTAAGTTTCGTCCGGCAGGCAAATGCCGACCAGCGAGCAGCCGGGACACTTGGGCGAGTCCACCAGAGGCGGCGGCAGCGGACCAGTGCGGGCCAGATTCCATGCCTGCTCGATGATGGCTTCGGTTTCCTCGATTAGCGCCTGGCTGAGCGGAACGCGCACGCGCTGGCGCGTCCTCGCGTAATAAATAATCCCTTCCTCGCAGTTGTAACCATTCTCCCGCAGGACGAGCGCCTGCACCGCCACTTGCACGCGATCTGAAGGCCAAGCCTCGATTCCCTGACCGTTATCCCGCGGCTGTCCATGCTTATAGTCTACCGGCGTCACGATCCCTTCTGCGCCTTCAATGAGATCCATTTTGGCGATCACCCGGTGGCGCTCGCTCGAGAGAGTGGCGGAGCGCGAATGGAGAGTCTCCGCTGATACGTCCTCCGGCTTAGGCAGGCCGGTGGTCTTGGCGTCTACGCGCCGGTGCTGGAACTTCCCTTCCACCGTATCCACACTCTCGCGGAAAACGCCGTCCACCCATTCGTAATAAAACAGGCGCGGGCAGTAGACGAACTCGTTCACCATGCGCGCCGGCAGATAATCCGGCAATTGGCGTTCAGGCTGGTCAGATATTGCAGCTAAAGCTCCCATGTTTTTATCTCCTCGAAGGCGCGACGGGCGAACCGCGTCCCGCCAAGCTTTCCGGAGCCTGTCATTCTGAGCGAAGCGAAGAATCTGCTTTTTCCGTAGCTTACAAGCCGATGCTTCGCTTCGCTCAGCATGACATTTCCGCTGTTGGTTGTGGCTTTGCCGCGCTGCGCCTCTGCGTCTCTGTGGTTCATTTCACACCACAATGCACGGTGAGTCCAGCGCCACGTATGGCTTGCCGAGCGCCGTGATCACGCGGTCTCCGCGCCCCTCCGCCGGCCCCAGGCTCACAAACAGCACCTGGTCTTCCTCGTGGTGAATAATCTCCGAAAGATCGTTCCGGCAGCGCGCCAGATCCCCCGGCGTCAACTGGCACTCAAACACCGAGAATTGCAGGTGGTCACCGTAACCCCGCATCGTCCTGAAAACCTTCCGCAGCCGCTTCTCGTCCGCAATGTCGTAACACACCAAGTAGCTCATTCGCATGGAACGCTCCGGGCTTGCGTTTCAGGGTTCCGTGGTCGCGTAGCCGAACGATCCCCCTCAGCTTTTATCGGCGATTTTCTCAATCTGGGTGATAAGAAAGGGCAAGTCTTGCGTAACCGTTTCCCAGACGACGTCCAGGTTGATATCGAAATAGCTGTGAATCAGCCGGTCTCTCATTCCCGCCATTTTGCTCCATGGGATTTCCGGATGAGCGTCCCGAAAGACGTTCGAGGCGCCGCGCGCGGCTTCGCCGATGATTTCGAGCAGCCGGACCAGGGCCAGACTTAACATCGGATCTAGCTCAAGATCGGCGCGGGACCGCCCTTGGATAAAAGCGGTGGCTTGCCGCGCAGCGTCCAGAATATGCCGGACCCGGACCGCGTCACTGCTGGCCATATTGAACCTCGGCATGGGCCAGTACTTCGTCGCGGAAATACCGGCTGAGATCCTGCGGCGTGCGAAGGTCAACCTTCCGTCCCCCAAAGAGGGCGGAGAGTTCGTCTTGCAAATCGATCAGGCGGAAGAATCCTGGTACGCGCCCCGGTTCGAACTCCACCAGCACATCGATGTCACTTTTAGGACCAAAATCCTCGCGCAACACGGACCCGAATAACGACAGTTTGTGGATGTGATGGCGCTCACAAAATTTTGTGATCTTGTCTTTAGAGGGTTGGGTGACTGTGCTCCGCATCTTTTTTAGCTCTCCTGATCCGCTCAAAGCTCGCACGGCGCTCCGCGTTCCTCGTCCGCCATGGGATAACACAACAAGTAGCACATTCGCATGGATTACTCCTGACGCGCGCGAAACAGCCCGAGACCGAAGTGGCATGAATCGCCGAGCATAATAGGACCAGAAATACGGTCCTTGAATTGCAACCGGACGGCGAATCCTGGCCTGACGTGGGGAACGCGGATTTCCTTCTTTTTTTGCCGAATCTGGTGCGTTTCGTGCAAGCCAACCCACACGGGCGGCTCCGATTCGATGATTACCCTCTCCGGGTCGTCGGAGATGCCGCAAGCTCGCAGCAACCGCCTCACTGATCTCTCTGGCGTTTCGCGTGGTCTGGCTCGGCCATTTCTTCTAAATCGATGTCTCGCGGAGGGCGGGACAAACGGTGTAGCGCTAATCCACGCGCGCGCTTCGCCGCCAAAGTCCTTGGGAAGAGGAGTTCGCAACGGAAGCGGCACAAGCCGCACTGACCAATCGGGAGCGCCGGCTTCCCAGGAGACGGGCTTCGCTGAGGCTCGCAGGAGCGCCTCTATTTCACGTGGAGTAAAAGGATCGTCTCGACGCCACGCGATAAGGCGTGTCGGGAGCCCATTGTCGTCGGGCCAGAGGACAAAAAAGGTGTGGCGATGACCTTCGATACTCTTACCGTTGCCATCTTTACCGGACATCAGGGTAAGTTGCCCTCGTTGCTCGGGTGTCAAGGAGTTGTAGCCAGCGCCCGAAACACCCGCGACCAACTCGCTGAGACATTTCAACACGCGGCCGCGCACACGCTCGGTAATTTTGATCCAACGGTTAGCAGGTGGATATACACGACCGCCAACGGCAAACTGAAGATAGTTCAACCTTTCTTCTAAAGGCATCGAGCGGTTCCTTAACCTGGCTATCGGTAGCCTCTTCGGCACCGGCGCATAGTACCAGGCTGTCCCCGGCGGGATGCGGCGGCCTGAGAGAAAATCACCATCAGTAGCGTCTAAGAGTACCTTCATATGCAACGGCTGGGCAGGAACCGGCACCAGCACCGGGGATTTTTGCCCATCGTCTTGTGTATCGAGCGTACAATTCGGTCTAACGCTTACCGGTGGCGCTTTCGGCCGCCGCATTCTGCAAAAGCTCTCGGCCCGCCCAAAATAGATCGTTCGAGTGAGCAAGGAGTCCAACAGAGACAGTTGTTCGGGTTCAAGTTCCACTTGGTTCCAGAACCACAGCACTGGCTCATCGGGAGGGACGGCGCGACAGTGATCCTCTGCCAGCGTCTTTATTGGCCACTTGTAGGCAGGTGCTTTAGCAGATCGATCGGTCCAGTCAACCTTTGTTGGCTGGTATTGTTTTAGAGTCGGCCCGCGCCAGCTTTGCCCGGGCAGATAATAAGAGGGCGATGAATCTGCTAGTGTTTGCAATAAGGCGTTACGCTTCTTCTCGTCTGTGTCTCCAGTCTCCCGCGCGTATTGAAACCAGCGGGCGGCAAGAGCGCGCAAAAGCCGCCACGGTGAAGGTGGCCACTCGCCGTAAGGATCTTCGAAGGGGTTCTGGTTCCAACGCGTAGCATGGAACCTGCCGAGTGGGAATTGTTGTTCAATGACGAGAGCCATTTCACTCCTCCGGTTCCGCCTCAGAAGGCTCCGGCTCCTCAGCGGGTTCCGTAGCCTCCTCAGGCTTCGTTTCTGAAACTTTGAACAGCTTATCGGCAGGGTAGTAAACACTGGTGACTGGATCCGGGAGCTTCTGCGCCGTAATTCTCTCCGCGACATTGATTTCCGGCAGACAATCCATTGCGGAGTCATCAACAGAAACGTCCCGGCTGGAACACTTCAACCAGCACTGCGTGCGGTAACGGAAGGACTTATCCAGAAGCCGTTTGATCTTCCAGATTGCCAGTTCGAGCAGGAGCAGTTTCTGGCTATCGCTCAGCCCGTACTCGCCACGCCCGTAAGAGCGAAGCAGAGCGAGGTCTAAGATAAAGGTGGCGCGGATCTCCTTCGCTGTTTCCTCGTCGACTGCGAAGATAGGCTGTCCCGATACGGTTTTCCCGAGCCGGTCGAATTTAACCCCGGAGCGTCCCACGCGCGCCGCCCCGAAAGCTTCCAGATGGGCCGTCAGGAACCGGCTGATCTTGATTTGCTCCTTTGCGAACAACACACCATGAATAAGAGAGTTGGGGTCATACTTGAATATGGTCTTGTAAATGGCCCACCAGTTCTCGGGGTAAACGAAATATTTCTCGTCTTCCTTTACTTCCACAATCTCAAACTCCCGCCGAAGCTGCGTTCGAAACTTCGTGCCCTCCCAGTGGGCGGGGACGGTCTTTTCTTTCCCCTTACCTTTGCTGTTACCCTTTATCTTCTTCTCTTCTGCCCACTTGGCGTCGAGCAACCCGTCTAAAAAGTAATCCGAAGCCAGGCGGTGACCTTCAGTCAGGGTCGTGCACACCAGCCGGTCGTGTGAGTCCTTCGGATCGAGAGCCGTCTGCCCAACCGTGTAGTTCTTGTCGGTCACACAGGCAACATGGGGCAGACCGGTAAGGTCAGGATGTAGCGTGGAATCACCTGGCCCGAAAAAGCACACAGCTTCCAGGTGGTTTGCCATACTCGCGGGGCTGTCAACAATGCACACGTCCTCTGTTGCGTTGGCGGTTCGCGGTGCCTTATAAATAACGTGCCCGACTTCGGGAAAGCCAGCGGGTTGGAACCGGTCAAGGCCGGCTATGGGTTCAAGTTTTGCCCTCACGATCAGAGCCGTTGGGCCATCCGGTTTCAAAAGGTCTTCGCAATTAATCTCGCTCATCGCTCCTCCTCATACGGTGATTCATTTTTTTTTGATGGCCGCAACCAGCGTCGCAGCCCAGCTACCACGACTTCACGTGAAACGGGTATCAGCATTGCAGCCGCCATGCGCTCGCCATCCGCCTGAAGTCCGCTTGGCAGCGGAATGATCGCATGTCCGGCGGCGAGATATCGACCACGAGCGAGTGCTGCCGCTTCCTCCCAAGCTCCCTGGCGGATCAAGTTCAGAAGGCGTCTGGCCGCGACTGCCTTTGGCGCGAGGTGGTCCGGAAAGAGTTTGTCACCGTGCAGGCGGATGGTTTCCGCGTGGAAGAATGGCCGGAACAGGGAGTGCAGGAGGTAGGAGCCATCCGCGCGAGAGGTATCATACTCGTCCGCTTGATCCCCGCCTGGCCGCGGGCAGCCCCAATCAATAAGCGAGAGGGCCGGTATCCAACGACAGGCCACTTCGACGTCGATCGCATTGTTCAAAAAGGCTGACACGACCCGGGGCGGGCACGGGCAGGGGCCTCCAAGCGGGAGGATTTCCCCGATACCGGCGTCAACCAGTCTGCGATGAAGAACTTCGCAAAGAGTGCGAACCGGATCACCAACGCTCCACACTGCCCTTAAAGAGCGTCGCTTTGGAAATCCGACCCTCCACTTCTTTGCAACGGGCCCACTTCCTGCGCGCACCACCTCCACTCCGTAGATGTTTGTTTGCAGAGGCGTTTCACTTCCCGAACCTACAGACGCAATCGCCTGGGCCACCACGATCTCATCGGTTGGTGCGGGCCAAGCCCTCCTGAACAACTTCGCCGGAAGCCGCGGCAAGGCGACGCAGCGGTCGCGCAGGCTTTTATTGCGGTCGATCCGAGCCTGGGTCTCAGCCAGGAGCAAAAGCAGCCTTCGCCACAGTTCGGCGTCTTCAGGCTGCGCTGCGATTTCGATGATGGCGTTTTCAATCGGCCCCCGCAAGCCTTTGAACTTCCCCCGCTGCTTGCTGTCGCGCGGCTCGTAGGGAAGCCGGTTCAGCCAGGGAATAAGCGGCAAAACCAGGCTTGATTCGCTGACCTCGGCGGTATTTACGGCGATTCGCGCTTGAGGAATCGCCTCATAAACCTGGCTGCTTGTCGTCTGACGCAGCACGAACCGAACAAACTCTTTCACGCCTGCATCGACGCCAGCGGTTCGCGCCGCCAAAGCGAATTCATGCGGGGCACCAGCCGCCCGCTGCCGAATACGCGCAAGCCCGCGCTCCAGCAGCGCCCGCACCTCCGTCAACGTAGCAGGGGCTTCCCAGATGGGCGCCCAAAACTCCGCCTTTGCCAGTCCCACCTCGCCGGCAGACACGGGAGAAGCTGAATCCGACACAAATGGAAAAACCGCGTAGGGACGATCCCGTGATCCTAGACGCCGTCCGGCTCCGCCGGTCAGCAGCAGCGCTCCTTCCAGTGCCAACAGGAACGACCAAGGCGAAAGCCGTCCTTCCCGGTACCAGTCTTGGCCGCTATTGAAAGTCTTATTCGCAACCACGAACCATGTACCGGCGGACTGGAGCCGGGGCAGCACCGTGGCCATGTCTCCCCAAAGCGTCATTCGCAGCCAATCCCCTTTCTCTTTCTCGCTGGCAGACTTCAGTTGTTTGCTCGCGTCCGTGGCCACTTTCGCCAGTTTGCGCTTGCCTATGTTCCCTCCCGTCCCAAATACGGGATTGAACTGATTCCTTCCTACCCCCACAATATGAGAGTCGAGCAGCCGAACGTTCTGGATATCCGCCTCTTCGCTGCGGCCCCGCCAGATGCCTCTGTCGGACCTGGCTTTAGTATCGGCCTTCTGGATGTCAGCCCACCATGCGTCGTAAGGCGTCGGTTGCCAATCATCGAGCAGGAATTTCTCCAGACTCGATCGGTCGATTGTCCTACCACAGAGGGCGTAATGCCCATTACGCCAACACCCGCGAACTTCCGGCCATTCTTTTGACGCAACCGCGAGTAAGCCGAGCCCGGCCAAGTAGCTTCCCAGGCTGTCGGGGCGGACTCCTTCGCAGCGCAGAACTTTCAGGACTTCTGGCATAAATTCCTACCCGAGCCGGGCTGACGACTTGCACGGACGTCCGCAGCAACCGTAAGGGCCTCCAAAAAGACAAGTCGCAATGGACCCAAATGCTTCGACTCAGCTTCGCTGAGCACGCTGGGAAGCGGGTCCGAAGGAAACTCGGGTCCCAGGAGCTCTGCTACTACACCGACCCAGCTAGGCTCGCGAAGGTCGAACGTCTCCCCAGACTCGCCCCACTCACCGGTGCCACCGAATGCCTTGCATTCTAAAACGAGGGGCATCGTTTCAGTCAACCAACCCGGCAGCGGCGGCAGCTTGTCGCCCTGCCGGATACCAAAAACGTCTCCACCCCCCTTGAGCCTGCTTCGGAGCACCGTCCTAACCTTGCCGTGGTGGGCAGCAACAAGATATATGGCGAGGGCCGTCCACCCATCGGACTTCCGCCGCCAGTGCTGCCAAGCTGCAAGTGCGCTGGCGGCCTCGTGGCGCAGGGCAGGGCGGAATTGCCCGCTTAATGCTTCGGTGAGCGCTGCTTGGATGGCATCATCGAGGCCCGAACAACGTATTGCTTTCCTTACATCAGGAAACTTAGCCCACGGTTTTTCGGCAGTGGTCGGCAGAGCGCACCTTTCCTCGAGACTTCGCAAGAGAACCGCCACCGGCCCATCGAGATCAGTGGCCGAGTATGTAGCGATTTTGTCCCGTACTCGTTTGATGTAAGTTTCCACGCTGTCCTGCCACTTCCCGTGCAACTTGCCAACGTCGTGCCAACGCGCTGCCTTCACAAGGGCGTCTTTGGGCAAGCGGTCCCATTCCAGTGAATCTGCTATCGTGCGGGCCGCGGCCTCGGCGTCCAAAAGGTGGTCAGCCAGAGATAGCCAGTCGGTTTCGCTCTGGCGGTCCCTATTTAGAGCGTCTGGTTTGTCTGGAGAAGGAGCAAGAACCTCAGGTTTGTCCTCAGAGCGCCCGGTCCAGCCGAAGTCTTCTGCATAGCCACCTTGCGTAAAGTTGAGCATGAGCGTCATACCTGGGCGGATGTCGCGTGCGCTTCGCGGCGACCAGCCCTCATTCTCACCATCCCACTCCCAAGCCGAACCCTTCTTACCGAGGAAGTCTCTCAGTTGCCACACTGGAACATGGCACAACTCATCTCGGCTGGGCTGTGGCTGATCCTCCTGGGGTTTGGCTGCAAAGTCCCGCCAAAAGACGTAAACGTCAGCGTCCTTGTCCAGATCGCGGACGAAGGCGGAGATATCTGTGAACCCACCCGCCAAATCTGGCTCGGTCGAGAAAAGGCCGTACAAGTCGTGGCGACGGATGACGTGTGTATGCTGGAACGGCTGAGTGAAACATATGGCCTCCAACGATGCCGGGCTCACGTCATTGCAGGTTCGCAACAACTCCCGTGAGCGCTTCAGGTCTACTAACTCGTAAGGATTGCTGACCTTCTCCTGTTGATTCTCATTCTCCGGCAAATCGATCCAGAAGGCTTGCGCTGTGTAATTATCCGATCCGCGCCGGTTGCAGCGGCCAAAGCGCTGCACCAGTGATGACCAGGGTGCGAGCTCAGTGAATAGCGTCCGGGCGCTGACGTCTACGCCGGCCTCCGCGACCTGGGTGCTGATGACGAGCATCCCTTGCTCGCCCGGCTCTTCAAGCAGCCGTTCAACGTGTTCCTTCCTGTCCGGTGGCCGGAAGCGCGAGTGAATGAGAACCGGCTCAATCGGAAGGCCCGCCGCTTTGAGTTCGCGTTGCACCGCCGCGTGAAGCACCCGTGCTCGCGTAACGGTGTTTACGACGACGAGCGTGCGCCCGCCGGTTTTCTTGTGAGTCGCGACGATTTCTTCAGCGAGCTGCTCGGCGTCGCCCATGTGCGCACCTGTGGTGTGAAGAGGCTTACGCGCTTCGCGTATCTTGCGCACCTCCTCAGTCGCTAGGTCGTCATCCTCCAGCTCGACCAGCGTTAAAGGCGCCGGATCGAAATCCACCGTGCGCAGCCAGTCCGTCTGAAGCGTGGCGGACATCCACCAAGTCGCCGAAGGTCCAAACACGCCGAATTGCTCACGAAGCCCCTG
>JBOGJX010000170.1:0-3536 GCA_050745285.1 Terriglobia bacterium | reverse complement strand
TCCCGAAGCCACCATGCACAGGTCGAGAGCCGCGGAACCGGCGCGGCGCACGCCGTGAGAAATTTCAGTAAAGCGGAAATAGTACTGAATGTTGCGCTCGTGATCCGCCGAATAGGGCGGAAATCCGGTAGCGAACAACCCATCCTTCAGGTCGCCGATGGTTGAGACGCGAAGGCGCGTTCCGTTGCGAAAAGCCCCGCCCCCGCGCTCGGCCGTATAAAGTTCATCGCGCGTGGGATCGTAGATTACGCCGGCAATGACTTCATCGCGTAAGGCCAGGCCCATCGAGACGCAGAACATCGGAAAGCCGTGCGCGAAATTGGTGGTGCCGTCCAGCGGGTCCACGTACCAGCAGTATTCGGCGCTTGTCGAGTGGCCGCCGCCCTCCTCGGCAACGATGTCATGGCTCGGAAAGCTCTTGCGAAGGCGCGAGGTAATCAAGGCTTCGGAGCGGCGGTCCGCCTCCGTCACAATATCCTGCGGGCGCTTGTAAACGATCTCGTGCGGGCGCTCAAAGCGCTCATTCAGCACGGCGCCGGCTTCGCGAGCGATTTCAATTGCGGTAGGGAGAAAGTTTTCCATGGCTTGTGTTGGTGGCTGCCTACAGGCGCCATCGCAATTCGTAGGGGCGGGTCAGGCCCAAAGCTTGCCGAAATCGCGTGCCTGATTTTCTGCGGCCTTGCCGCTTGCTGCGCCCAAAACCGGCGGGCGCAGCAAGCAGCGCCCCTACGCGGCCTGGCCGCTCAGCTAGATTGGACAGCCCTGCGTGTGGAGAGGAGGTGGAATGATTCACGAGATTTTTCCCGTCGGAGTGCTGGCCTGCAATTGCTCGATCCTGGGAGATGAAGTCTCGGGCGAAGCAGTTGTCATTGATCCAGGCGGCGAAATCGAGCGAATAAAGGAAGTCCTGAGCCGCCACCACTTGACGATGAGGGCGATCGTGGCCACGCACGCTCACATTGACCACGTAGGTGGCATTGAACAACTTCAGCAAGCCACCGGCGCGCCGGTCTTTATGCATCAGGAAGATTTGTTTCTTTACGAAAACCTCGCGGCTCAGGCAGCGTGGCTGGGCATCGAGGCGCCGGGCGCCGTCGCGGTTGACGGATTTTTGAAAGAGGGTGATGTGGTGCGCGCGGGGTCTTTAGGTCTGGAGGTTCTCTGGACGCCCGGCCACTCGCCTGGCAGCCTTTCGCTCTACTTGCCGGGCGAGGCAAAGAGGGTTTTCAGCGGCGACACGCTATTCAAAGAGAGCATCGGCCGGACGGACCTTTGGGGTGGCGACGCGCAGCAGATCCTCCGCTCCATCGAGACCACGCTACTCCGCCTTCCGGACGATACGCCCGTCTTTCCCGGCCACGGCCCTTCGACAACCATTGGCGAAGAGCGCGAGCACAATCCGTTTCTACAGAGGCTGTAGCCGGGCGCCGGTAGCCACGGCGCGGTTTGTGCCGTGGGTATTTGCGCATCGAAAGACCCACGGTACAAACCTCGTGCCGTGGCTACGATTACCTGCGGCGGCGGAGTTTCTGTTTTTTCCACGCCCCAAGTGCGATAGACTTTGGCCGTCCGGAAAACTTCGGATCGAAGAGGAGCGCAATGCCCCACAAGAAAGAAATTATCGTTGGGATTGACCTTGGCGGAACCAGTATCAAAGCCCTGGCGGTCGACGGCAAGAACAAAATTCTCGCCACGGGCAAGAAGAAGACGCAGGCCGGACAGAAGCCAAAGGTCCTGATCAAGGAGATCGCGGAGTTGGTGGAGAGCACCGCCAAAGACGCCGGCTGCAAGTTGAAATCGGTGGTCGCGGTAAGCATCGGCGCGCCCGGCGCGATCGACGTGCGGAGGGGCGTGGTCACCGAGGCACCCAACCTGGGATGGAAGAATGTGCCGCTCGCGTCAGAGCTCCGGCTGCAGCTCGGCACCGCCATCGTGGTGGATAACGACGTCAACGTAGGCGTGATGGGAGAGCACGCCCTGGGCGCGGGAGAGCGCGTGGATGATCTCGTGGGCATCTTCGTTGGCACTGGCATTGGCGGCGGGATCATCAGCGGAGGAAAACTTTTTGAGGGCGCCAATGGCTGGGCGGGTGAAGTGGGCCACACGGTGATCGAGGTCGACGGCCCCGTCTGCAGTTGTGGACGCCGGGGCTGCGCGGAAGCCCTTGCCAGCCGGACGGCCATGGAACGCGATGTATTGAATGCCATCAAGTCCGGGGCCAAAAGCGTAGTGCCTGAAATCCTGAAAGCGCGCAAGCGGGATCGAATCACCAGCAGCATCATTCAAGCGGCTTTGGCGAAGAACGATCCGGTGATGAAGGAAGTCATCAAACGAGCCCAATATTATTTGGGAATTCTGGTGGGGAACGTCGTCAACGTGCTCGATCCCGAGCGGGTGGTGATTGGGGGCGGCGTGGCAGGACGGTTAGGCGAAACTTTCGTTGGTCCCATCCGCAGCACGGCCTACGAATACTTCCTGCACGCGGACGCTGCAAAGCGCACCAAAGTGGTTGCGGGAAGGCTCGGTGACAATGCCGGGGCCTTAGGCGCCGTCGTTCTCGCGCGCAAAAGGTTGCGGCTATAGGGTAGTGTCCGGAAATTAGACAGATAATATTTTTCCCGGGTGGCGCATACATCGCGCATTTTGCGATGTGTGCGGCCCTGGAGGACCGCATACATGGCAAACAACGCCCTGCGCCACCCCGCGCGCTACGGAAAATCAAAAGGCAAAGGTCAAATGGCAAAAGTAAGATTGGAACTTGAAACTGCAAACAAGGGGCAGGTCTGGAACTCAGGACCGGGGTGCTGGATTTTTGTCTTTTGAATTTTGCCCTTTGCCATTTGACTTTCTCTCACCTTTTTGCGTCTTCGTGTCTTTGTGGCGATCTTGCCTCAGGCGGAGACTTCGGCGGGCTCCGGATGCGCCTTAGATGCCGGGGAGGCAACGGGCAGGTCCAGGCACATGGTCTTTTCGTGACAATGGAAATACCGGTCACAGCGGAGACAGTCCCGCCACACCTTCATGGGAAACCGCTCCCGTGCCGTCTCACGGAAGCCGCACTTCAGAAAGAACTCCGGCGCCATCGTCAGCGCGAAAACGGTTTTGAGTCCGTAGCTTTCCGCTTCGCCGAGCAGCCTCTCCATGAGCGCGCCGCCGGTCCCGCGTTTCTGAGTCCCCGGGGCCACGCACAGCGAGCGCACCTCCGCAAGCTCGGCGTTATAAAACTTCAGCGCCCCGCATCCGGCCGCGTTTCCGCCTTCGTCCCCGGCCACGAGGAATTCGCGCACCGACTCGTAGAGGTCCGTCAACGGGCGCGGCAGCATGATACGCTCTGCGGCGTAATGGTTGATCATCTCGAAGATCGCAGGCACGTCCCGCAACTCGGCTTTGCGAATAATGTCCAAACTCTTTCCCTTCAGAACGGTTGCGCAGTGGGAGCGCTGCTTGCTGCGTCCTTATCGCCACGGCACGATTTGTGCGCCGTGGGCTTTTGAATCCGCGTGACGACTACCTTTGTAGCGGCGGCGTCTCGCCGC
>JBOGJX010000169.1:0-3733 GCA_050745285.1 Terriglobia bacterium | reverse complement strand
GCGGCCCACCTGCCCCGTCCCACCAACGAAATTTCGTTCGCCCCGCCGAAGAATTCCCTGAATTGCTAAACCGGATTTCTCACCAACTTTACGGGGAAACGGAAGGGCAGGGTTTCAACCCGGCCCTCCTGTTGCGATCATTTCGAGTGGCGAGAAATCCCGACTAATCAATTCCCACAAAACCTATGCACGGGCTTTATGGCGCCCGCCTTGAACGCCTGTGTTATAACCGCTGTTGGGCGGGCAGTCACCCGGCCAATTATTAAAGATATTGACTTTATAGTTAAGTTTATCTATAATACAAGTAACCCTCGTAACAGCCCCGCAGTGTGGGCCGACAAATCATTTTCCCCATTAGCAGGATGCTGAAAAACGTGTAGCGGCGGGTTTATCCCGCCAATCCGCATTGAAATCATTTGACTTGTGGCGACGTAAAGCCGCCGCTACACCGTTCACGCGGGTTTTTTCAGCAATCCATTAAGACACTTTGAGAGTACGAAAAAAAGCTCGGCGGCGACCGAAAGCTGACCATGGGCTACGACTGCGCGCCGTCAGCAGGAGAAATGGATTTGCAGGAGCCAAGAACGCCCTGCATGCAGTAGGAAATTATTCATTGGAGGGAGATTATGAACAGAGAGGGGATTGAAATCCTGCTGGTTGAGGATAATCCGTCAGACGTGGAATTAGCGCTTCACGCGCTGCGGCACAACAGCGTGGCGAATTATATTCATGTCGCCCGTGATGGGGAGGAGGCGTTGGACTTCGTTTTCCGCCGTGGGCCCTACGAGGGCCGGTCCATCGCAGATCAACCCAAAATCATGCTGCTTGACCTGAAGCTGCCAAAAGTCGACGGGCTGGAAGTGCTTCGCCTGGTCAAGAGCGATGAGCGCACCAAGGCGATTCCTGTCGTGATGCTGACCTCCTCGAAAGAGGAAACGGACTTGCTCACCAGCTATCACCTGGGCGTCAACAGTTATATCCAAAAGCCGGTGGATTTCGGCCAGTTTCAGGAGACGGTTAAGCAGCTCGGAATGTACTGGCTGGTTGTCAACGAGCCCCCGCCTGCCGGAGCCTTTACCCGGAGGCAAACATGAAACCGCGTTGGGGGGATGCGATATCAACTCGACCCGATGAATGCAAGCCAATCAACATTTTAATGGTGGAAAACGATCCGGTCGACGCGGAGCTTTGCAGCCTTGAGTTTCGTAGAGCCGGGATCATCCTCCGCACCGACGTGGTTCAGACGCCGGAGGATTTCCGGCTCAAGCTGAAGGAGCGAAGCTATGACGTGGTTCTGGCCGACTATAACCTGGGGAGCTGGACAGGGTTGGAAGCCTTCGAATATTCCCGCCGCCAAGGCTGCGAAACCCCATTCATCCTGGTGACGGGGGCCGTCGAAGACGAGGCTGCCGTTGAATGGATTAAGAAGGGGATCTCCGACTATGTGCTCAAGGACCGGCTGGCCCGGCTGCCGGTTGCCGTCAAGAAAGCCATCGCGGAAAAGTCTCTCCGCGAAGAGAGGACCCGGGCGCAGAGGATGGCTTGGGAGAAAGAAAGGCGATTCCTCTCGCTGATGGAGAACAGCGCGGACGGAACTGTCCTCCTCAATGCCAGGGGCATCATTGTTTTCAGCAGCCGGGCTGAGAGCCGGATTCTTGGGTATCCGGCCGAAGAGCGAACGGGGGCGAATTTCTGCGAATACGTCCATCCCGAGGATACGCCCGCTTTGGCTTCATTGTGGGACCGGCTCACCGGCAAGCCTGGGGACCAAGAGAACATCCAACTCCGCTACCAAACAAAAGACGGATCGTGGCTTTGGTTGGAGTGCATTATGGTTAACCTGATGCAGGAGTCCACCGTTCAGGGAATCGTTGTCAACTACCGCGACATCTCAGAACGTAAGCGGAATGAAGGAGAAATCCGGCGCCTCAATGAAGACTTGGAACGCCGGGTCGTTGAGCGCACGGTCCAGCTTAAAGAGGCTAACCGGGATCTCCAGGGGCAGATTGTGGAACGCGAGCGGACTGAGAAAATACTGCGCGAAAGCCAGGAGCGTTTCCGCCTGCTGGTCGATGGGGTGCGGGACTACGCCATCTTCATGCTAGACCCCCAAGGGCGGGTGGCGAGCTGGAACGCGGGCGCGGAGCGTATTAAGGGATACCGGGCGGAAGAGATTTTAGGAAGGCATATCTCCTGCTGTTACACACAAGAAGATGTCGAGCAAGGCGGTCCCGAGCACGACCTGCAAGTGGCGGCCACCGAAGGAAGAATTGAAATGGAGCGCCGGATCGTGCGCAGAGATGGCTCCGAATTCTGGGGCAGCGTCATCTTGACCGCATTGCGTGACCCCTCGGGGCAGTTGCGTGGATTTTCTAAAGTCACTCGCGATATCACCGGGCCGCGGCGCACGCACGAAGCCATGGAGAAACTCCGGCTTCAGCAACAACTCATCCTGAATTCGGCGGGTGAAGGAATTTATGGACTCGACGAAGCGGGAGTCTGTACTTTCGCCAATCCCGCCGGGGCGCGCATCGCCGGTTGTGGCCCGCAGGAGCTGATTGGCAAAGAACTCGCTCAGGTTATCTGTCCACTCGCTCAGAAAAACTGCTGGGGATCGAATTGCGATTGCCCGATTCAGGCCGCACTGCGAGACGGCATGGCACACCATGTGGACGGCGAAGTCTTCACACGTAAAGATGGCGCCACAATTGCCGTCGACTTCGTCGCCACACCGATTCTCAGCGAGACCGGGCGTATCCTCGGAGCCGTCGTCGTGCTCCACGATGTTACCGAGCGGCGTGCCGTCGAGAAGATGAAGGACGAGTTTATCTCGGTCGTGAGCCATGAGCTGCGAACCCCGCTGACCGCTATTCATGCATCCCTGGGCCTCCTGGCCAGCGGCAAGCTCTGCCCACCATCCGGAAAATGCCAGCCACTGATCGCCCTGGGCGTCGCCAACACCGACCGCATGGTCCGCCTGATCAATGACATTCTCGACATCGAACGGATTGAATCTGGCGAGGTCACGATGGCGAAAAAGTGGTGTGATGCCGCTGATCTTCTGACGCAGGCGGTGGGGCTGATGCGCGTCATGGCCGAGCAGCATGACATGACGATCCGCACGAACCCGCTCCCGGTTTCTCTGTGGGCGGACCAGGACCGCATCATCCAGGTCCTCATCAATCTACTCAACAACGCCATTAAGTTTTCCCCGGACGGATCGGCGATTCAAATCAGCGCTGAGCAAAAGAATGAAGAGATCGTTTTCCGGGTAGCAGATACAGGCCGTGGAATCCCTTCCGGCAATCTCGGTCAGATTTTTGAGCGCTTTCAGCAGGTTGATGCCAGCGATTCAAGGGAGAGAGGCGGCACGGGGCTGGGCTTGCCCATCTGCCGCAGCATCATCGCCCAGCACGGCGGACGCATCTGGGTGGAGAGCACGCTTGGCCAGGGCAGCACTTTCTTCTTTGCCCTTCCGGCCCGGGATGCAGCGGCAGCTAATGCAAACGCGATTTGTGATGTTACGCTCCCGGAAGTTCTGTGAAGCGGTGCTTTGCCCAATAAGCGTTAGTTAACAACTCTGCTGTGAAAATAGCCAAACGCTGTGTTGAAAATAAATGGGTTGCGATGTCCTCCGTAGGGGCGCTGCTTGCTGAGTCCGCGGTCGTTGGGCGCAGCAAGCGGCGCCCCTACGTCATTTTCATTCTTTGTGGGCGCCGCAAAGCGTCATGAG
>JBOGJX010000168.1:0-6873 GCA_050745285.1 Terriglobia bacterium | reverse complement strand
GCGCCTTACCATCGACGAGGTCCGAATCAACCCTGTTAGAAGCAACGGCCCGAGGCGGAGCCACATGATCGAAGAAGCCTCCCCACTCATCGAAGATCACAATCAAAATGGTTTTCTGCCACGCCGGGCTGCTGGCCAGGGCGTGGAACGTGCGGGCAAGGAACGCGTCTCCGCGGCGAATATCCGAGTGCGGATGGTCGTCGGTACCGGTTCCGTTATCAATTACCGTAAACGCGGGATCGACGAAAGAAACCGCAGGCAAGTGCCCGGAGGCTGCGTCCTCCAGAAATTCACCATAAGTGCGCGCAATCAACAGGTACTTCAAACCCCAGAGCGCGAGGAAGGGCAGATTGGAAAAATAATAGCGCGCGCTCACGCCGGCGCTGGCGAGGTGATCCAGAATCGTGGGCAGATCAACCAGAGAAACCGTGTCATCAAGCCGGTCCGTTTGCGCGGCGTATAGAAAGAGCCGGTTTGGGAAAGTGGAAGAGAGAATGGCGCAGAAATGATGGTCCAGAGTGGTGTAATTACGGGCCAGCGCGCTCAGGAACGGCTGGTCCGCCTCCGTGTAATAGCCGATGGCTAATAGGCTGTTCGCACTCGTTTTAAGCCAGCCATCCATTGCGCCGTGGTCCCACTCGACCCGGCCGATCTGATAAGAGTTATCGACCGCGTTGGGACAGCCCGTGAAATCCGGGGCGAGCCGGTGCGTCGCGCGAGTCTGGCCGTGGAGGTCCTGGTAGGTCAAGCCAGCCTGCTTCCCATCGGCGTTCGGCAGCCAACCCAGGAAATGGTCGAAGCTGCGATTTTCCATGGTCACGATAACGATGTGCTCAATGCCGGCCGCTCCTGCAGGCGGAAGGGGGATGGGTAAGGGCTTATGCCGCCAGATCGAGCATGAGGCTTCTCCAAGGAGACCGGCCGACATCACAACGCCTCTCAAGAAATTCCGCCGATTTGTCCGCATACGGGTTCCCTCCAATAACCTGAAACTTCCCGCTGCTCTTTCCCCCGGAAAAACACTTTGTGCTTCGTCAGTCGAATCTGTGGGTGATCTCAGGTTCGGGCAACTTACTGACATTTCAGCTCGAACTTGCGTCAAAAACCACGATAATATTCCCAGCGCCCGGAATGTTCACAAATATCCGCTGGCTTCCCACCTTTGCGGCGCGAAAGGAGATATCGGGAAGCGACTTTAACGGCACGGTTGAAAACGTGCCCTTCCGCCTTCCCCGTGCGTTCGTGAATAATCCCGTCTGATGCTCCTTGCCGCCGAAAGACAGTCCCATTCCGAACTGGCCGAGCAGTCACTTTTGGAGTGAGACCCTGGGGCCGAAGACGGGATCAACAGTACGGTATTCGAACTCCTATCGTTCACTAACCGTACTCTGGGCCCCGCAGCCTTTACCGTTTCATTTTGCCATCACCGCTAACCAATTGGAATCATGTAGCATCAAAGCTTCACTAATGCACGCGCTTTGGCTTGCGGGTTGCTCATGCTGTAGTGGAGACGCGTGAACTTGCCGGCATTGGCCCCTCCATTCGACCAGTTGTTCGCGGTGATGTTGCTGTGGGTCTCGTTATATGGAGCCTGTATGCCGGGCAGGGGGCAGTCGGCGCCCGGGCAATTAATTCGATATCAAGACGCAGCCCGAGCTGATGCAGACCTCGAACTCAATCTCGGGAATTGTTACGCTATTGCTGACGGCGCAGGCGTTGGTGCTCGCAGGGTTACTGGGCTTCGTCTCCGTGGCTGCAGCCCAACGGAGGCCCATGCCTCCGCCACCGGCGCCGGGGCAGCGTTCGCCTCCTCCCCGCCCGCCCCGCCTTGACCGAGCTAGAGTTGCGGATCAGATTAACCGGATTCGGCACGATTTGGCACAGCGATCCGCGGTCGGCGCAACGGAGAAGGAGATTTTAGCGGAAGCAAAAAGCTGCCTTCAACACGCGCAAAAACAGCTTGATCGAAACCAGGTTTTCGCCGCCAGCCGGCTGACCGGAGCCGCGGAGTCTCTTGCCCGTGCGCTTGATCTTTTGCAGCACCGGGGCGATTCGCCCGCGCCGCCTCCACCACCGGGGCAAAATCTCAACGAGCATCTAATCCAGGTATATTTTCGCGTGCGGCAGGTGGACTATTTTTTACAACAGTCCCACGACAGTGGCGCGAAGCCTTTAGCCGAACTGGCCCGCCGATTTTATGAGCAGGCGAGGCAGGCTTTCGACAGGAATCAGGCAAGGCAAGCGGAAGATTACGCGGGGGCGGCGGAAGACATGGTGCAGGCGCTTGAATTTCTGGCCCAGTCCGCTGTCCGGGCTACCAGCCCGCCGCCGCTGCGATAAGAATCACAGGCAAGAGACGAGCAAGCGCTCAGCCATCAGCTTTCAGCAAAAAACCTCAGGACGCCCTTCTTGCTGATTGCTGATCGCTATTTTAGAGCGCGAGATGAAGATCATTTTCCCTGGTAAACGGAAGCTCCAGGTTCAGCTTGTGCTCATCATGCTGGCGGGGGTTTTTGTCGCCGCCTGCGCTGCACTGCTGGTGCTCGAAGCGGTCAAAGGAGCCGAGCGGGTCATTGTTTCAGATGCCAGCGGTGTGCTGACGGAAGCGGCGCGCGAGCTCAGCCAGCAGTACGACGAGCGTCTGAAGCTAGGCGCCGGACTTTCCGATCTTCCGCTCGCAGCGCAGAGTGTCTCGTTGCGGGGCATCTCGGAAGCCGTGCTGTCTTCTTATCCGGGTGTTGAAGGAGGATATTTCCGGGAGGCGCATTTTCTCGGTTATTCTTTCCCCACTCATGATAATCCTGCCGCAAAAACTGATGTTCCCGCACCGGAAAGCCGCTCATCAAAGTGAACTGCGCGTCGATTCCAGAAACCTTGCTCGAATCGGAGTTATTTGGGCATGAGAAAGGCGCCTTCACGAACGCTCTTTATCGCCGGATCGGCCGCTTTGAAGAGGCCAGTGGTGGAACGCTGTTTTTGGACGAAATCGGAGACCTCGCGCCTTCACTTCAGGCGAAACTCCTGCGAGCGCTGCAAGAGCGAACGATTGAGCGGCTCGGCAGCAACGTGCCTATTCATGTGGATATACGGCTGATCGCGGCGACATCCCGTGACCTCGAGCGCACGGTGGCCGAGGGGGCCTTCCGCGAAGACCTCTATTACCGTTTGAACGTTGTCACGATCCTTATCCCTCCGCTGCGCGAGCGCCAGCAAGACATTCCGGCGCTGGTCAAACACTTCCTTGGCCGGGCTCAGAAGCCCGTGTCGATCACGCCTGAAGCGCTCGCGTTGCTCTGTGCGCACGACTGGCCTGGCAATGTGCGGCAACTGGAAAATGCAGTCGAGCGAGCGATCGTGCTCGCCCGGAATGGGGTCATCACAGAAGAGCAGATCGAACTGAGCCCCAATCCCCATCCCACACGGCAGGACTGGCGCGAACAGATGCCTCTGCACGAAGGCTATAAGGCCGTCATTGCGCAGGTTGAGAAGGCCTTAGTAGAGCGGGCGCTGGGGGAGGCGCAAGGGAACAAGACGCGGGCTGCAGAGATCCTGTGCATCCAGCGGCGGTTGCTTTACGAAAAAATGCGCGAGCACGGCCTCGACATCAGCGCAAGCTCAGAATCCCGATCAGAATCGTGAGGGCGCTCACGGGAACCCTTCCCGAATATTCGCGCGGCCTTCGTTGGCAGGGGCTTTCAATTCATCGCTTTCTCAAGCGGCGCGGAGGCTGGCTTTAAGGTTTCAGGCACGGTGAGCGCAAGCGCTACCAGCGCCACCACCGCTACCGCGGCTAGGCTCAGGAAGCCGGCATGGGTGCCGTAGTGGTAAAACATAAAACCCGCGCCGGTTGTGCTCAAGGAGGCGCCGATGCCTACGGCAGTCGCCAGCGCGCCCTGGGTGAGGTTGAAACGTCCAGTGCCGCGCGTCAGATCGGCAATCACCAGAATCGAGACCACGCCGAAAATGGCGTTTGCTAAGCCGTCCAACACCTGGATAGCGATCAGCAGCGAAGGAACCGCGGTCAGGGTATAAAGGACTCCGCGGATCGGAAGCACACCGAAGCCGAGGAGCAGCAGGGGCTTGCGTCCCCACACCGCCGCCTTGCGCCCCACCCACGGCGCCGTCAGCGTAATCACCGCCTGCGTCGTGATGACACATGCCGACATGAACAACGCGGAGGATCGCCCCTGTCCGCGAGCCAGCAATTCACCCAGTTCCGGCAGCATGGCGGCGTTCGCAAAGTGGAATAGCATCGCGCAGCCGGCGAAAGCCAGCAGTCGCCGGTCGTGCAACAAGCTTGAAACTCCGGAGACACGCGCCGGCTCCCCATCCGCTCGCGCCCCGCGTGCGCGCGCATAATCAATCTCCTGGGGCGCGATGGAGCGCAACGCAATCAGGGTAGGAACCGCGAACAGCGGGACCACAAAAAAGATGGCGCGGTTGGAGAGCCAATACGCGATCAGGCCCATCGACACTGCCGCCATCACATTCCCGGCCGAGTTGAACGACTGATTGCGGCCGATCCGCTGGTCCAGCCGAGCGGGCCCCACCAGCCCCAACGTGATGGCGTTCATGGCGGGGCCGAAGATCGTGCCCACCCCGCCCAGTAGGATCTGCGCTCCGAGCACCACCGCGAGCATTGGATACGCGCCAAGGGCCAATGCTGCCAGTACGAGTAGTACGATCCCAAACGCCATCAGCCGCCGCTTGGCCCCGCACATGGTCCACCAACGCCCCTACCGGCGTCTGCGCCAGGACACTGGTCAGCGATGCCGCTGTCAAAGCGAAGCCCACGCTCTCGTTGTTCCAGTGGCGCGTAGCAAGGTAAATCGCTACGAATGGACCGATGCCAGTCTGCACATCGGCTAGGAAGAAATTGAGCCCATCGAGTGCGCGCAGACTGTGCGTTTTGGCGTTCCATCGCTTCAAAGGCTCAAGCCCCAGGCGGAGGAGACGGCGCCGCTCCCTGTGCGGAGGGAGGAGTCGCACCCAGCGCGGGAGGCGGAGGGGGAGCAGGGTAGATCGGAATGGTCTGCCCGTTGACCGTGAGACTACTTGCGTCCACCGCAGTCTCATTGTTGATGATGCGATGTGCGTAGCCCGACACAGCGGTGCGGGCCCCTACCTGAAGCGTCTGGGAGCTGCCCGGAGCCATTGGAGGGATGTGGACCAGAACGTTGTTGTTCAGCCAGAATCCATTGATCTCGCCTTGCGGGCCGTAGTTCAACTGCCGGATCGTTCCTAAACCACTGTACGCAGTCGCGGACCAAGGTTGCGGGCTAGAGAACTGTCGGCCGCTCGTGGAATCATTCAGATCCTGAAGTTCGAGACTCTGTGTTCCGTAATAGTTTGTGTTCGCCAGTCCGTCAACTTTAACCGAGTCACCCACCTTTACCATTCCACTGATTGCGCAGCCGAGGTTCGGAGGGAAGTGTACGATCGTGTTGCGATTCAACATAAAACTTTCCGGCGCGCATTGGGGTCATAATTAAACTGGGTGATAGCACCGGAGACGGAGGTCATGGTGCCGTATGCAGGAAGGGGAGGTGGTGGAGGGCCATATCCCGGTGCGGGAGGCGGTGGTGGCCCATATCCGGCTGGGGGCGGAGGAGGCTGCTGCTGGGCGCTGATGGCGGAAGTCGCCAGACCGCCAGCTAAACATATCGCGGCCAATAAAACCCATAGTTTTCGGTGTCTCATAAAATTGCTCCTTTCAGCGCAGGGTGCCTGCGCGCAATACATGAGGAGCACATGAGAAGCCAAATCCGGGGGCTTCAGAATTCAACTCACAACTTACGTGTTTTCTGAATGTTCTGAGGAGTCGTCAATTGTGTGTTGACGTGAATAGGACCTCCTATTTGTGATGAAAGCGGACGCCGTTTGCGAAGTTACCGTACATCCGGATTGGCTTGCGAGCCGTGCGCGAGAAGGCAGCGAAAAAATAGAGAAGCGAGCCATCTCAAGGCGCGAGGGGGGAACCGACGGGAAGCGGGGCTTCCCGTCGCGGCGGGTGTCGCCGAGCATCATGAGCGACTGCTTGACTGGCAGGAGTTGGTGAGGTGACGTGTATTGGGCGCGGATCGAGCGCGAGCCCGTGGAGAAACGCGAGCTCGACCGGCTACTGGGGCAACTTGGCGTGCCTGGAAACTTTGATGTTGCTCAATTCACCTGGAAGCCAGATTATGACGCTTTCTTCTATCAGCAATTAGCGAAGCGAGCGCGGCGGCTCTATCTTTTCCGGGAGGAATATGTTTTTGATACGGCGATGGGTGTAGCGGTTGAGACACCTCAGTTAGGCCACGCGACTTATTTGTTTGCTCAACCGGTCAGTATGGAAGGTTTTCTGGCGCTGTATACAAAGACCAGCAAGGAAGCCATCCGCGCGAACCTTGACAATATTGCCGAACGGCTTGGGTTTCTCAGGCGTGTGGTGCACGGAGCTAGTCCGAGGAGTTGGTTGGTGGAGATGAGGAAGGCGATAGGAGAGCCGATGACGGTGGCGGAAGCAACCCACGCTTAACGATGTAACCAGCACACCAACCCGCCAGCGTTGCAGGGGAAGAAGGCCTAAGTCCATGGATTCAGAATGGCTTTTACGGCCAGATCAAAGTGCGGGGCGTTCCGGGTTACCAACGTCAGTTGATGAACGTCCGTCGTTGCGGCGATGTAAGCATCCATGGCTTCAATCGGCCGTCCCCTAGCTTCACTGCGAGCCACAAGCTTGCCACACGCATCGGCAACGGTTCGATCAATGGAGAGAATTCTCCCCTCGAAACGTGCCGGCAATTCGTTCTGGAGCCACTGATTCAGCCGTTTCCGGCGGCGGCCCGCTGCCATGCGTTCGATGCCGTAGCGCAACTCGGTCAGCGTCAC
>JBOGJX010000167.1:0-9867 GCA_050745285.1 Terriglobia bacterium | reverse complement strand
TCGGGCGGCGAGCCGTTCAGCAAGCGAATCGCGTGCTTGCGGTGGTAGCTGCAATTGGCGCAAAACTCGTCCAGAATGCGCCGCTTCTCCGTCCGGCTGGCCCGTCGGTAGCGAGGATAAATTCTTTCCCAATACTGTTCTCTCGAAGATCGACTCATAGCGTTACCCGTGTCCATAGCGGGTAACATTTTAAGATTGCACGACGATACCTCACGGGTAACATTTTAGCTTGCGCGATACGTCCGCTTTCCTACCGCAGTGGAGTCGGCTTACACTGGGGGAATGGCGCGACGAAATACGGACCAAGCGGTACACAAGGTGGCCCGGGCAGGGTCGACCGATAAGCTGGCGGAGATGTTGGCTATGGACCCTTCTCTGACTGACGCGAAGGGGGTGGATGCGCGGACTCCCCTGCACTGCGCGGGAACAGTGGCGGTCGCGGCGTTGCTCTTGGACCATGGGGCTCGAATTGACGCCCGCGACGAGGATCACGATTCAACCCCGGCACAATGGCTGATCGGCGAGTCGCCGGACGTGGCGCGATTCCTGTTGGAACGCGGCGCGAAAGCGGACATCTTTTTGGCAGCTGCGCTAGGCGATCTGGCGCTGGCGGAGAGATTGGTAACAGAGGATCGGGGCTGCTTGGCGCAGCGGATCGGCAAACCGCCGGAGTTTCCACCGCTTGGCCATGAAGGGCGTGGCGGCACGATTTACCAGTGGACGCTGCGCTTCAATTCTTATTCGCACCAAATCGCTCTGGTGAAAGGGCACCACGCGATGTTCGATTTCCTGTATGCGGTGAGCGACATGGCGACGCGATTGTTGCTGAACTGCGTGCTAGCGCGGCGCGCGGAGGCGAAGGCGATCGCGAACGAGCATCCGGAGATCGTCCCGGAACTGCCGGATGTGGATCGCGAACTCGTGGCGAAGTATTGCTGGGAAACAAACACGAATTACAACGCGGTGAAGCTAATGCTCGACCTGGGATTTCCGGTCGCGCATCCGGAGCACAGCCATGGTTACACGCCGCTGCACAATGCGGCGTGGGAAGGTTCGGGTGACCTGGTCGAGCTGCTGATTTCGCGCGGGCATCCCGCGGATATTCGCGATCCTAGGTATGATGCGACGCCTCTCGAATACGCACTGTATGACTGCCTGGTGGAGAAGCGTCACCCGGAGGCCGAGTTCGCGCGGGTGGTTAAGGCGCTGCTGGAGGCGGGAAGTCCCCTGAAAGGCGTCAAATATCCCACCGGCGACGCGGCAGTCGACGAGGTACTCCACGCGTATATCTAGCCGCCACTCTTGCCAACAGCCCTGTTTATTCTCATCTCTCAGTCCCTCGCGTTGGATTCGCGCCTCTTTACTGCCGTCAGCCAAGCTAGAATGAACCGATTTGCGCTGTACAACCAGAATATCGCGACTCGGCTCACGTCTTTGTACATCCCACAATGGTGTAGCGCGGCGTCGGCTCTGAATGGATTGTCAGCCACTCGGATTCCATCCGGAATTTTCATTATCAGTTCCGGACCGACCGACAAGGTACCACCAGACCGCCCCGAATGCAACCACCACCCGGGTCGGGCGTTGAAGGGGCCACCGAACAGGTCGGTTTTGCTCCTCATCAGCCTCTCAAGGCGCGAAACTAGCCCTCTTTTGAGCGATTCCTCCGACACCTTTCCTTCCCGCTCCTCTGTTCCCCCTGAAATCCACCCGTTCGCTAGCCCGTCTACCCGGCAGGCAGGGGCAGCAACTCGATCCGCCGTATCATGGACCCAAAGAGGCGCCGGGTGAGATGGCTCTCGGCCAGCAGCAGCCAATAGTAACGGGCGTGCTTCACTAGCCGACCGCCCGTCTTCACCAGCCGGTGCTGGAGACTCGTCAGCGACCAGCTCCCAATCCGCTGCGGCAGCACCAGTCGCCGCCACAGGTTCCCAAGGTTGTAGGCAATCACACTCAGCCAGAGCCGGACTTCGTTCGACCGGAACCGATGGCAACTCAGCCGCGTCATCTTCACAGCCTGTTTTCCTTCCTTGATCCACTGCTCTGACGTCCCTCTCTTGTTATAGAACCGCACGACTGCCCGGCTGGGCAGCGTCAAGTTGGTCACGATGAAGCCCACTCGCGGGAATAACTCCCCGGCATGATGCTCTACCTTCGCCACCACCCGCCGCGCCGTCTTCCAACTGGCCGCTTGGTAGAGGAACCCCTTGTACTCGATTAAGGGCTTCTGGCTCGGTCTTCCCACCGGACGTGGTAGCAACTCCGCGATGTCCCGCTCCAGGCTGTCGTTGGCCGGGATGCGGATGGCGTATTTCACGCCCCGTTCCTCCAGCGCCTCGTAGACCTCGGGCCGGGCGAAGGCCGCATCACCCCGGAACGCGACCTCCTTTCCCCTTTGTTGCTGTCGCTCGATCTCCGGCAGCAGCACTTCTTCCCAGCCCTCGGCGCTGTGCACGTTGCCGGGCCGGAGCTGGGCCGCCAGACAATCACCCTCGCCATTGAACAACAGCAGAGGATGAAAACAGGTGGACTCGAAGTACCCGTTATAGGCGCTCTGCTCTTGCTCTCCGTAGACGGGAATCTCCGTCGAGTCCAGGTCCAGGGTCATCCGATAGCTTGTATCTATCGCTTCCGCTCTCCCGATCAGCGCCCGGTTGAGTCGCGCCAGGCCGGCGAAGTTCTCCTCCTCGGCCAGCATCTCGGTCTCGAAAGTCTGCAACCGGGAGGTTAGGGCCGCTCCTCGATCCCAGTTCTTTTCCGAACCGATGAGTCGGAAGGTCGGATCCTGGGAAAGCCTCTCCGCGTCGTTCAGGTCTTCGTAACCCGCCAGGCGACTGTAGACGGATTGGCGCAGCAAGTCGGTAAAAGGGAACTGGGTATTCTTCCCGCGGCGCGAGTCCGTCAGATGCTGTTCGATCAATTCTCCAAACCCGAGTCGCTCGTCGAGTTCGCGCACCAGGATCAGGCCGCCATCGGAAGTGACTCGCGAACCTTGGAAATCGACCTTGAGAGAGGCGTTGAAGGAGAGCTGAAAGGGCTGGTTTTGGGCTTCACCCATTGTGAATTGGCCTCCGGAGCGTCGTCATCGCATTCAAACCCGCATGAATATTGATGAAAACGACAGTCCGAAGATTCGAAAGTTCAGGTCAAAACGGAAATGCGGGCTTATATAGAGAATTGTAGTCAAGGGCCTTGTGAGCAGCTGATCTTGCATGCGCAGCCCGCTGGTAGCAGTGCGTCGACTGGTCAGCTGGAATTGACTCTTTTGCGAACGGCAGCCAGGGTTCAGGTAAACTTAAGGAAAATTGTTATGACGAGTACAGTTATCTCTCTATAACAGGATTCAGCAAGATAGCGTATGACTAAGCGGCAGAGGCGTGGTGGCGGCTGCCGCGCGAGAGAATCACCACCAGCCCGCCGATCGTCAGGAGCATCAGCGCTCCCCCCGCGAACAGGACGCGCGAAATGACCAAATCAAATTTCCCACTAACCGGATTGTACCGGTAGCAATACAGAATCATTTCATCAACCGGGGAACCAATTTTATCGTGAGATCCCTCGACCAGAGCCAGCCGTAAATTTCCGGGCGCGTATTTGATCCCGTAAAAATAGTCCGCCAGCTTACCCTGTGGTGTCAGCACCATGAGTGCCACCGCGTGGGCAAACGTGTGCGTCTGCGGGTCGTAACGGTAATGAAATCCCACCGCTTGGGTTAACGCAGCGATCGACGCCTGGCTGCCCGTCAGGAAAAACCAGCCGTGCGCAGCCGCTTTGCGGTCATATTCGCTCAGATAGAGTTTCTTCTTTTTCGCAGCAATCTGGGGCGTATCGTGTGGATTGAAACTTACCGTCACGATGTTGAATTGCTTTCCCGCCGTAAACCTCATCAGCTTCAGGGATTGCAGCAGCCCGTCTTCTTCAAGCGGGCAAAGCATCGGACAAGTGTAGTAAACCAGCGACAGGATAACGGGTTTGCTGCCGAAGTAGTCAGCGAGGCGTACGGCGTTGCCTTGCGAGTTTCGAAAGACTAAATCAAGCGGGACGGCGTCGTTCAATCGTTGCGTGATGCCTACGCCGAGCAAACTAGCGGGCATTTTCTTCGAGTTCCCTGCCGCCACGTTCCAGTCCGGCATCATTTTGCATTCCCCGCGAGCGATAGGCGCCGTGGGACCAGTTTGAGCGTACAACAATCCGCAAACCAATAGCACAATGCTGGCGACCGTCGAAATCAGAGAACCAGTTCTCCGCTGGTGGGGATTATCTCGGGAAGTCCGACCCGATGTGGCCCTTGGGGGCATTCTCGCTTCTATGTTCCAAATTATCCGCTTGCTCGTTGCAACCTCCCTCTCAGCCAAGCTCGCTGTGCAGATGCTATTCCGCCGGCAGGTTTGCTGCTTTACCGGCCGCAAGTTCTTATTATCCCGAATTTCCATCAGTTCACAAACCCAAACGTTCGTCCAACTCTCGCACCAGAATCAGGCCACCGTCCGACGCGACTCGCGATCCCTGGAAATCGACCTTCAAGGAAGCATTAAAAGAGAGCTGAAACGGCGCCCCCGCGTGCAAACCCGCATCAATATTGGTGAGGACGAACATCAGAAGGTTCATTCTTAAAGTTCAAATCGGAAATGTGGGTTTAATATGCCTTTTGAGCTGGGTCTGGTAGTTGCATGGGAAAAATTGCATCCGGGAAAGCATGTTTGGTTTGTGTTTGAAGCCAAGGAGCGGCGCTTACTGAAGTCGCTGAGCGACTTAGGGGGAACGGATGCCTATGTGCATGGTGGCCGGCCACGGGGCCTTTTTTCGAGAGCTCTCGAATGCACTGGTTCGCTCGGAGCGTCCACCAACCGTAGAGGAGATGGCCAGAGTCTTCCGTGCCCTTCAGTCGGGTTTGCCTGCAATTAGGAAGCGTGCCGGAGCTCGGTCTGCATTTGAAGCCAGGGTGTTCGCAGAACTGGTAGTTACAGCCCGCGCAGTAAGCGTTGAGATGCGTCACTCAAATTCGAATTAAAGCCTCGCGAATTCGGAGCGAGGAAGCACTACCCATACCTGATCGGTACTGGCGGATTTACTTTCGTCGTGCGGCGAGGGGGGATATAGCTCGGGTGCGATTCCACGCCCGCACGTATGTAATCTATTGTCTCGATTCGCTACGGCTTCCGCGTTGCCATCCATCGGCCACCAGTTAGGTCTTCTACTTTCATGCGTCCGTGAGCAGAATCGCCATCGATCCAACCAGCGAGTGTCGCGGTACCATGGCCTTGGAGATGCGGGTACTTCCATTGCGCGTCGAAGCTGAGTTCAATATAGCCATCGCGCCACGTTCCGGTAACAGGACGAGCATGTCCGAGGTCCCCGGACCACGTTCCCGTCACTTTGCTGCCATCACGTTTGAGCTGCAGAGTACCGTGAAACTTGCCGACGTCGCTCGAAAACGTCACCTGCCACGCGCCGCCGGCGTCCGAGCCGTTCTTCACCGGCAGCGGAGTGGAGTTCGTGATGCGCACATCTGAAAAATATGCCTCCTCGCCTTGGTAAGGCCATAGCGCGACGCGACCTCGCAAATCTCGGCCCAGCAAGGGGTCCACCACAAGGCTTGGGTTTTCGGATCCGTTCAGATAGAGTTTGGCTGTGCGGCCCTTGACCTCGATCCTGACTTTCGTCCAGGTCTCTAATTTCAAGGGTGCATAGGCCTCGTAAACCCAAGGCCACTGGTAGCGCAGTTTGTACCAGTCGAAGTCCGGTACGGAGACGTATTGCACCGAATGGTTCCGCATCGCCTGGTTATCCGAGCTTGAGTTCCCCGGCCGCAGGTAGAAGAGTTCATACCGCGACGCGTCCGGTCGCGCCCTGAAGGCGATGCCGACAAAGCCGGGCATGTGGAATGGAGGTCGTGGCGCGGCGATCTTCAGGGCGATATCCGCGTCGATGGTTCCATCTTGAAAATCCTCTGTGCCCCGCAAGAGCGCGAAGCCGTCCTTTTTCGTATCGTTTGTCAGCCGCACACACGTGCGCCCCTTGTATTCGACGGCTTCGGCCCTTACGTTAACCAGGATCAGATTCTTGGTGTCGCTCAGCGCAAACGTTTGAACCTTGGACGCAGCCTGCGCGAAGCTGGCGCAGGCCAGTAAAATCGCAAAAACATCAAGGGTCTTGCTTCGTGTGTGTGTGATTCGAGACATATTCTTCTGACTCCCTGCATGAAATGGAGCGGCCAACCGCTATCCGCGGAATGGTTTGTAAATGCCGAGATTCTTCGCTGGCTCAAACTGACATTTCCTTTGATTGCAGCTTCGCCGCGCTACCAGCCATCTGAAATCTGACACCCAAAACCTGGCACCTATTCATGCCTGAGCGCCACCATCGGATCGACCTTTGTAGCCCGGCGCGCAGGGATGTAACAGGCGAGCATCGCTGCGCCGCTCAATACGAGCGAAACGAGCACGAATGTCAAAGGGTCTGTGGGCTTGACGCCATAGAGTAAGCTGGACAAGAATCGCGTCAGGCCCAATGCTCCAGTTATTCCAATGCCGACGCCGATTATTGAGGATTACATAATATAGTTCCAGCTCAGAACGACCCGGCCCGTTTCCAGAAGGCGATAAAAGCCCGAAAAGTGGAACTATATTATGTAAAGATCAATAAGGCCAGAATCATGCCTTGGCCCACTACAAGACGCAAGACATCGCTCTTCTGCGCCCCCAGTGCCATGCGAATTCCGATCTCGTGGGTCCGGCGAGCCACGCTGTAGGAAATCACACCGTAAATTCCGATGCTCGCGAGCGCAAGCGCCAGTGCGGCAAACACAGCCAGCAGAATCATCGTAAAGCGCCGTGACGCAAGAGAAGTTGCGATAATTCCGTCCATGGGCTGGAAACCATAGGCAACCTGATCGCGATTCATCCTCTCCATTGCCTTGCGGATGGACTCGGTGCTCGCATAGGTTGGTGATTGCGTACGAACCACGAAGCCCTCCGTCTTTGCCAGAAGTGAAGTGAATTGATCGGGAAGCTGCTGAACCGTGAGGTAGACCTGGACCGCGGTCGGCGATTGCTTATCCTCTTGGAGCCCTTGCTGGTCCACATGGCCGACTACTCCTACAATCTCGAATGGTGCGTCCAGACCTGCGAGGTGAATGTGCTTTCCAACGGCGTCCTGACGCGGAAAATAGGTCCGCGCAAAATCCTCGTCGATCACGGCCACCCAGCGCGAATGTATGTTGTCGTCCCGAGTGAAAAGGCGTCCACGCAGAAGTGGAATTCTCATCACTTTGAAATAATTGGCGCCCACAATATAGTTCCAAGCATTGGGCATTTCGCTTTGCGTTGCCGGCTTCGGATGTCCTTCGGCCCAGAAGCCGACTGTATCGCCACCCTGCATCGGAAAGGCGCCGTCAGTTATCGACGCCGCCTTCACGCCGGGAACGGCCGCAATTGTATCCGTGAGGTGACGTATACTTGTCCGAATTTGATCTGGCTTTTCTCTCGCGATCGAAGGCGGCAATGCTACGTTGAACGTCAGGACATCATGGGGATTAAATCCGGGATTGACGCGCCAGAGGCGTGAGAGGCTTCGAATCGTAAGGCCTGCGCCAATCAACAGCACCACCGCCATCGCCATTTCCATTACTACGAACACGTGCTGCGTGCGGTGTGTGGCGCCGCTTGACCCACGCCCGCCTTCCTTTAGGCTTTCCTGCAGGTCGGGACGAGAGCTTTGCAACGCTGGCGCAAGCCCGAAAAGCAAGCCGACGAGAATTGAGGCAATCAAGGTAAAGGCAAGAACGTGCGGGTCGAGCCGCACCTCATTCGCGCGCGGGAGGGCCTCCGGAAGCGCCGCAAGAGCCGCCTTGGTTCCCCAGGAGGCAAACAGCAATCCCAGCCCGCCGCCCGAGAGCGCCAGCAGCATGCTCTCAGCCAGAAGTTGGCGAATCACGCGTCCCCGGCTCGCGCCGAGGGCCGCACGGATAGCAAATTCACGCGCACGGCCAGTCGCACGCGCCAAAAGCAGATTTGCTACATTCGCGCAGGCAATCAAAAGAACGAACCCCACAGCCGCTAGGAGGACCACGAGCACAGGCTCGAAATTGCCTACCATGCGCTCTTTGAGTGGGGTAAGCGAGATACCCTCGTTCTTATCCGAATCGGGATATGCCGAGGCGAGGTCTCGCGCAATGCCACCCATATCGGCGCGGGCCTGCCGGAGCGGTACACCCGATTTCAAACGACCAAAGGCAAAAATCCCCGGATGAGAGCCGCGATCCGACATCCATCGACTGTCGTAAGAGCCGATGGGAACGTAGACGTCGCCCAGGACAAAATTCTCGTTCTCACAGCAAAAATAGAAGCTCTTCGGTATTACGCCGATGACCGTATAACCCTTTCCATCGAGCGTCACCACTTTGCCCAGAATTCCTGGAGAACCGCCAAATTTCCTTTTCCAGAATCCGCCGCTCAGGACCGCCACCGGCGCGGCGCCTCGCCGGTCTTCCTCTGGCGAGAAATTTCTGCCTATCACCGGCTTTTCTCCGAGTAGCGGAAAGAAGCTGGCCGAAACTTGCGTGACTTTAACGCGCTCGGCTTCGCTTGAGCCGGTTAAATTCATGTCGGTGTGCCGGTACGCGGCGAGGGCTCCGAAAGTGTGATTCATTTTCACCCAGTCGAGAAAGTCTGGGTAGGAAATTGCAAACTCTTGGAATGGCGGCAGCTTTTCAGCTAGTGCCACGAGGCGATCGGCATTGGGATACGGCAGCGGGTTGAGCAACACACCGTTCACGACGCTGAAGATGGCCGTTGTCGCGCCGATACCGAGCGCTAGGGTTAGAACGGCAACAATGGTGAAGCCAGGATTGCGGCGCAACTGGCGCAGGCCGTAGCGGAGGTCCTGCCAGAGGCTCCCCAAGAGGTTGCTTCCGCCTCCTCCGCCCGGCACAATGCGTTGTTGCGGCGCTTCTTGCTCGACGCGGTACAGCCCTTTTGCCAGTAGGCTCTGGTCGCTCAGTTCTTCAAGCGCCGTGCGGCGGGCTTCATCTTCTGCGGCGCCACAGGAGACCAATTCGTCGTAACGGTCGTCCATGTGCTGTGCCAGTTCCTCAGTAATCTCGGCCTCGCGGACTGGGGCTAGCTTCAGGGACGAGAGCCGCCTGGTAATCTCCTCTCTCCAGTCAGGCATGTTCAACCTCAGTAATTCGATTGACGGCCTCCACAAACACTTGCCAACCGCGACGCTGCGAAGCCAGAACTTTTCGGCCCTGCGGGGTCAGGCGGTAATAGCGTCGTCGGCGCTGCCCGCTCTTCTCCACCCAGCGCCCCTGAATCCAGCCGCGCTTTTCCAAGCGGTATAGGAGGGGGTAGAGCGAAGCGACGTAGAAACGCACTGCGCCGCCCGAGCGTTGCTCGATAAGTTTCGAGATCTCGTAGCCGTGCCGTGGCCGCGCTTCCACGAGCGACAGAATGAGTAGCTCTGCGCTCACCTTTTTCCATTCAACGTCGGGGGTTTTAGCTTCCATATATGGGCCTTCCATATAGTACCACTGCCGCGACCTGAGTCAAGCCAATTTCCCCCGTTGGAGGTGTTCCTATGGAGTTTTCTGCTGATACGAAGTCGCTCGCTGAAGCCCTTGACCAAATTCAGGAGGCGGTCGAAAAGAAGTCGACGCTCCCCATCCTGTCACACGTGCTGGTGGAGGCTTCGTCAACCGGGCTGCGCCTTGCCGCCACGGACCTGGAGCTGGGCATGCGGGCGTCTTGCCCAGCCGAAGTTAGAACATCAGGCAGTACGGCGGTTCCGGCGCGGCGGCTGCTGGAGATCGTCAAGTCACTGCCGGACGCCCAAGTGCGGGTCCGCGAGCTTGAAAACCACTGGGTC
>JBOGJX010000166.1:0-9535 GCA_050745285.1 Terriglobia bacterium | reverse complement strand
CGGCCAGCGACGCCCGCGCGGGGTCAAGCGTAAGATGAGCAATTTCCCGCTGCGCCCGCGAGTGGCTTGCTGTAATGTTCGAATTGAAATCGCAGAATGCATCAGAATCGTTAAGTGAACAGTATTGGTGCTAGCCTGAATTTCTTAGTGCGCCAGGTGATTGCAACGGAAGGATGGGGCCGCCTTCCTCTTAGAAAAAGTGGCCCGCTGTAACAAGCGCTTCCACTTCTTTTATTTGCTCGCTTTCTGCATTTTGAAGTTTGCTTTTCCTTTGTGCCTTCGTGTCTTGGTGGTGATCTTGCTTTTGTCACTATCGGAACGTTCGGGCTACGAGACGGGCGTCGGAGGCTCCTGCGGCTCGTAGGCGAGGATGGGCGCGAGCCAGCGTTCGACCGTCCGCAGATCCATGCCCTTGCGCCGCTGGTAATCAAGCACCTGGTCGCGGTCAATCTTTCCCACCGCGAAGTAGGCGGACTCAGGGTGAGAGAAATAAAACCCGCAAACGGACGCGGCAGGATACATGGCGTAGCTCTCCGTCAAATGAATGCCGGTCACTTCTTCGGCGTGAAGCAGGTCAAAGAGAAGGCGCTTTTCGGTATGATCCGGGCAGGCCGGGTAGCCGGGCGCCGGTCGGATGCCGCGATAGCGCTCGTGGATCATCTCCTCGATGGTCAGGCTTTCCTCCTTGCCGTAACCCCATGCTTGGCGGGCGCGCTGGTGGAGCAATTCGGCGAGCCCCTCGGCCAAGCGGTCCGCCAGCGCCTTGGTCATGATGGAGTTGTAGTCATCGTTATCCTTCTGGAATTCATCGAGCAGAGGCTCGATATGAAGACCCGTCGTCACCGCGAAGGCGCCGAGATAATCGTTGACGCCGGTCTCCCTGGGTGCAATGAAGTCCGAGAGCGCGTAGTTGTAATGTCCGGATGCCTTCTCGATCTGCTGGCGCAGCGTGTGGAAAGCGGCCACGGGCTTCGCACGCGATTCATCCGCGTAGATCTCGATATCGTCGCCCACCGAGTTGGCCGGGAAAAAGCCCATCACGGCGCGCGCCGTCAGAAGCTTTTCGTTCACGATCCGCCGCAGAAGCCGCTGCGCGTCGTCAAAAAGCTCGCGCGCCCTGGGGCCGACTCCCTCCATCTCGAAAATCTTTGGATACGTGCCGCGCAGCTCCCAGGCATGGAAGAACGGCCTCCAGTCGAGGATAGGCACGATTTCATCGAGCGGCACGGGATTGAAGACGCGCGTGCCGAGGAACGAGGGATGAGCCACCGGTGTTTTGCTCCAGTCGAAAGGAGGCTTGTTGCGCCGGGCGTCTTCCAGGCTCAGGAGTTTTTGCGTCTGGGGGCGATAAACCTGCCGCACTTTTTCCTGCGCGAGCCGGTTCTCCTCCACGAATTTCGGCCGCAGCTCGTCACTTTTTAGGCTGCCCACCACGCCCACGGCGCGCGAGGCGTCCGCCACGTGCACAACCGGATGGTGATAAGCCGGCGCGATTTTTACCGCTGTGTGGAGCTTGCTTGTGGTTGCGCCGCCGATCAGGAGGGGAAGAGTGAAGCCCTGCCGCTCCATCTCCTTCGCCACGTGGATCATTTCATCGAGCGAGGGCGTGATGAGGCCGCTCAGGCCGATCATATCCGCCTTCACGTCGCGGGCTTTTTCCAGGATTTTCTCGCATGGCGTCATCACGCCCAAGTCGATGACTTCGTAATTGTTGCACCCGAGCACGACGCCCACGATATTTTTGCCGATGTCGTGCACGTCGCCCTTCACCGTGGCCATCACGATGCGCGCTTCCGCGTGATGTCCGCCAGAGGCTTCTTTTTCGGCTTCCATGAAGGGCAGCAGATAGGCCACGGACTTCTTCATGACGCGCGCGCTCTTCACCACCTGTGGCAGAAACATTTTGCCCGAGCCGAACAGATCGCCCACCACGTTCATGCCGTCCATCAGCGGCCCTTCGATCACGCGCAAAGGCTTCGGGTATTTCTGGCGGGCCTCTTCCGTGTCCGCTTCAACGTAATCCACAATGCCCTTCACCAGGGCATGCTTCAACCGCTCTTCCACCGGCCCTTGCCGCCACGCTTCCTCTTCCTGGGTTTCCTCCTTTGTATGATGCTTCACCGAATCAGCAAAGGCCAGGAGGCGTTCGGTCGCGTCGGGGCGGCGGTTGAGCAGCACGTCTTCCACCAACTCTAGCAGGTCCTTCGGAATTTCTTCGTAGATGTCGAGCTGGCCCGCGTTAACGATGGCCATGTCCATGCCGGCGCGAATGGCATGATAGAGGAACGCTGAGTGCATCGCCTCGCGCACCACGTTGTTGCCGCGGAAGGAGAAGGAAATATTGCTGACGCCGCCGCTCACCTTGCAGTGGGGCAGCGTGGCCTTGATCTGCCGCGCGCCTTCCATGAAGCTGACGGCGTAATTGTTGTGCTCCTCCATTCCGGTGGCGACGGTGAAGATGTTGGGATCAAAAATAATATCCTGCGGCGGTACGGCCAACTCTTCGGTGAGGATTTTGTAGGCGCGGGTTGAGATACCAATCTTGCGCTCCGTGGTATCGGCCTGGCCCTGCTCGTCAAACGCCATCACCACCATGCCGGCCCCGTACCGCCGCACCTCGCGCGCGCGCTCGCGGAATATATCTTCGCCTTCCTTCATGCTGATGGAGTTGACGATGCCCTTGCCTTGCATGCACTTCAGACCCACCTGGATCACGCTCCACTTGGAGCTATCCACCATGATAGGGATGCGCGCGATATCGGGCTCGGAGGCAATATAATTCAGAAACGTGGTCATAGCCTGCTCGCTATCCAGCATGGCCTCGTCCATGTTTACGTCGAGGATTTGCGCGCCGCCTTCCACCTGCTGCCGCGCAATGCTCAGCGCCTCCTCAAAATCACCGGCCTTGATGAGCTTGGCAAACTTGGGTGAGCCGGTCACGTTCGTGCGCTCGCCGATGTTGACAAAGTTCGAGTCTGGCCGCATGACGAGCGGCTCAAGACCGCTGAAGCGGCTGTAAGGCTCAACCGTGGCGGGAATGTGGGGCGCGAGGCCGCGCACGGCGTCCGCAATGGCCTTAATATGATCCGGCGTCGAGCCGCAGCAGCCGCCCACGATGTTCACCCAGCCGTTCGAAGCGAAATCGCGCAAATCCGCCGCCATGCGCTCCGGAGTCTCGTCAAAACCGCCAAAGGCGTTGGGCAGGCCGGCGTTCGGATAGCAGCTTATGTAAATTGGCGCAATCTGCGAAAGCTCTTCGATATAAGGCCGCATCTGCTTCGCCCCGAGCGCGCAATTGATGCCTACACTCAGCAGTTTCATGTGCGAGACGGAAATCCAGAAGGCTTCGACCGTTTGTCCGGAAAGCGTGCGCCCGCTCTGATCGACGATGGTCACCGAAACCATCACCGGCACGCGCCGGCCAAGATGCTCGAACAGCTCGTCAATGGCGAAGAGCGCCGCCTTGGCGTTAAGCGTGTCAAAAATAGTTTCGACGAGCAGCAGATCGGCCCCGCCTTCGATCAGGCCCTTGGCCTGGTCGTAGTAAGCAGTCCGCAATCGATCAAACGTGACGGCGCGCGCGGCGGGACTCGATATTTCCTGCGAGGCGGAGAGCGTGCGGCTGGTCGGGCCTATCGATCCCGCCACGAAGCCCTGCCGCTCCGGATGCTCTTTTAAAAATTCGTCGACCGCGCGCCGCGCGTTCCGCGCTCCGGCCACATTCAAGTCGTGAATGTGCTCCTGCAAGCCGTACTCGGCCATGGAGATGGCATTCGAGTTGAACGTGTTCGTCTCGATGATGTCCGCGCCCGCTTCGAGATACTGCCGGTGAATTTCCTGGATCATGCGCGGCTGGGTGATGTTCAGAAGGTCGTTGTTGAGGCGCACTTCCTTGGCGTGGCTGGCGAACTCCTTGCCGCGATAATCCTCCTCCGTCAGGTTGCGCGCCTGGATCATGGTGCCCATCGCTCCGTCAAGGATGGCGATGCGCTGCCGCAACAGTTCTTCGAGTGGATGTGCGCGCCCTTCGGTGTGGGACATGGATAAGAACGGCTCCTGGGAATTCGTGCAACTCTTTATGATAACATTCGAGGCTTTAACGCCACCGAGCGGGTCAGGGCGGTTTGGCCGCGAGCTTGCAGTTTTCAATAATTGCGGCGCTTCGCGGCAAATCACGGACTAAGTTCGTAGGGGCGCTGCTTGCTGCGCCCGCCGCCTTCGGGCGCAGGAGAAGCAGTGCTCCCCGTCAGCAGCGCCCCTACGAAGAACCAAGCGGCAAAGCCGCAAGTCGCGCCCAAAGATTTGGGGCCTAATTTAGACAGCGCTGCGCTGTGGCGTGCCCGAACCTGCCAGACGGATTTCAAGTAGCGCCGTTACTTCTCCACTTCCGCAATGCATCGGTCGAGCACGTCGAGCGCAAAATCGGCGTGTTCTTTCTCGACCACAAGCGGGGGCATCAGGCGAAGGGTGCTTTCGCCGCAGCCGAGCACCAGCAGGCCCTGTTCGAAAGCCCGTTGAACAACCCGGTTCCGGGCGCCGGGATGGGGTTCTTTGCCGGCTTGATCTTTGACGAACTCAATCCCAATCATTAGGCCCAAACCGCGTACATCGCCGACCACCTGATGCTTGGCAGGCCAACCGGCTAGCTTTTGGCGGATATATTCTCCCATCGTCGCCGAGTTCGCGATGTATTTTTCCTCAAGCAGACGTATGGTTTCGAGCGCGGCGGCGCAAGCCACGGGATTGCCGCCGAAAGTAGATGCGTGCGCACCGGGTTCCCAATCCATAAGATCCGCCCGCGCGATGGTGACTCCGAGCGGCATGCCGGAGGCAATACCCTTGGCGGAGCATAGAATGTCCGGAACCACCCCGAAGTGCTCCGAAGCCCACATCTTGCCGGTGCGTCCCATGCCGCATTGGACTTCGTCAAACACCAGCAGAATGCCGTGCCGGTCCGCGATCTCCCGCAAGCGCTTAAGGAAATGCTGAGGAGGCACCACGTAGCCGCCCTCGCCCTGAACCGGCTCCACAAAAATCGCGGCCACGTCCTCGGGCGGCGTGGTCGTTTTGAAGAGCACGTTCTCAATGTAATCCGCGCACGTGCAGTCGCGGCCCCTATCGCCAGGCTTCGCCCCGCAAGGGCATCGGTATGGATCTGCATAAGGAGCGTGAGCGACGCCGGAAAGAAGCGGGCCGAAATACCTGCGCTGCGCCGCCTTGCTCGACGTCAGCGAGAGCGACCCGAGCGTGCGGCCGTGAAAACACTTGAAAAAGGCGATGATGCGATGCCGTTTGGTGTGATAGCGAGCGATTTTGATCGCGGCCTCTATTGCCTCTGTGCCCGAATTGCCGAAGTAAACCCGCTTCGGAGAATCACCCGGCGCGATCTCGGCCAACTTCCTGGCGAGCTCGGCGAGGAGCGGATAGTAGAAATCCGTTCCGGACATGTGGATCAGCGTCTCGGCCTGCTGCTGGATGGCGCGCACCACGTCCGGGTGACAATGGCCGGTCGAAACCACGGCAATGCCCGCGGCGAAATCGATAAACGTGTTGCCGTCTACGTCTTCCACGAGAATGCCCTGGCCGCGCTTGGCCACCAGCGGGTAATCACGGGTGTAGGACGGCGAGACGTATTGCCGGTCCATGGCAAGAACCTTCTGGGCCTCGGGTCCAGGCAGCGATGTGCGTATCTGGGGCAATTGGTTTTCCATTTTCTTCTCCCTATGAGCCCAATCCGGGGCATTTCAAATTCCCGGTAAAGGATGAACCACAAAGATACGAAGACACAAAGAAAAACTTCCTATGAATCTGTTCTTGTGTCTTGGCGCCTTTGTGGTGAAATAATTTTGTTGAAGCACTTTTGTTCAATATTTATCGGGTGGGAATCTAATCTCCCGCGAAAAGGCTGGGCCGGGCGAGCGAGGGGATGATGAAGCAGACTAGGCTGCGCAGGGATGTGCGTGCCAGAAAAAGCCCATGGCGAGAAAAACCGCTCGGCGCGCTTACCCGGATCCTGGGTCCAGCACAAGGCCACGTTTTGCTGGTCATTTGCGCCTCCACCGGGCTCCGGCCTTGGTGTCTTCAAGAAGAACGCCCGCCTTCAGAAGGTCATCCCGAATCCGGTCGGATTCGGCATAGTTGCCGCCGGCGCGCGCGGTCTTGCGCAGCGCTATCTGGCGCTCGATCTCCCCATCCGTCATCGCCGCGAACGTCCCATTCCCATCATGTCCCGCCACCTGGGATCGCACCTTGGGGATGCCGGTGGCGTCCGCCGGAGGGGCGGCGAAGCCAAGGTGCGAGATCTTCGCGAAGTCATTGTCCTCGAGCGCCATAAAGATGCGGTCCCAGCGGCCAAGCGTATCCAGCGCGGCTTGCCGGTCGCCGTCGCGGAACTCACCGCGATCCATGGCGGTGTTCCCGGCGGAGACCAGGCCAAAAACCGCAGCCAGCGCTTCCGCCGTGTTCAGGTTAGCGTTGAGCGCCTCCTCGAAATCCACGCGGGCCTTTTGAGCGCGCTCGCCCATCGCGGCGTTGTTGCCTGCGGGGAACTTTTCCTTCTTCAGGCGGAACTGAAAATTCCTCAGGCGCTCAATCGACCTCTGCGCCTGGTGAAGGCCGTCAAGGGTAAAATTAAGCGGCTTGTGATACGGAACGGAGGCCAGGAGATACCGGATGGCCGAGGGCCGGTGGCCTTGCGCGATCAGGTCGCGGAGCGTGTAAAAGTTCCCGAGCGACTTTGACATCTTCTCGCCGTTCACGACCAGATGCTCAGCGTGAAGCCAGAAGCGCGCGAAGGGCTTGCCCGTGGCACCCTCACTCTGGGCGATTTCATTCTCGTGGTGGGGGAAAATCAAGTCGGTCCCGCCGGAATGAATGTCAAACGACTCTCCCAAGTACCGCATGGCCATGGCGGAGCACTCGAGATGCCAGCCGGGCCTTCCGGCGCCGAACGGGGTTTCCCATGAAGGCTCGCCCGGTTTGGCCGCCTTCCACAAAACGAAATCGCGGGCGTCGTCCTTTTCATACTCATCCGCGTCCACGCGGGCGCCCGCGCGATTCCCCGAGAGATTTATCTTGGACAACTTGCCGTAGTCCTTAAAATCCGCCACGCGGAAATAGACCGAGCCTTCGCTGCGATAAGTGAAACCCTTTTTCTCAAGCGCCTCCACCAGCTTGACCATCTCGGGAATGCAATCGGTGGCCCGAACCATAATGTCTGGCGGGTCGAGGCTCAGGAGGTCCGTATCCACCTTAAAGGCGTCAATAAATTTCTGTGTGTAGTCGCGCAGCGAGAGTCCCGCGGCTTGGGAGTTGCGAATGGTCTTGTCGTCCACATCGGTCAGATTCATGACGTGCTTCACAGCGTAGCCAGAGTATTTCAGGGAGCGGCACAGGATATCCTGAAAGACAAACGTGCGGTAGTTGCCGATGTGGGCGTAGTCATAAACCGTGGGACCGCACGTATAAATGCGCACCTCGTTGTCCACGAGAGGGTCGAACTCTTGAATAGTTCCTGACAGCGTGTTGTAGAGGTGTAAGCTCATAGGGGAAAAATGGATTCAGACGGGTAAACTTCAAGTTTATCGGCGGCCTGAAAGGAAGTCAAACCGGACGGCCAGTAAAGAGTTCCGCCACTTCGGCGAAAATCAGAAGTGCCGGTTGCTATTCCTCCTCAAGCTGGAGACCTGGGCAGAGCTAATTGCCAAGCCGCTTCGGCAAAATCTGTTGAATTCCATAGTTCTGCAATGTAACATCATAGCTATATTTGTACCTATGTGAGTAGATTGACATAGAGGTCGAAATGGACTTACGCTTGGAGGTTGCGCCATGGCTTATGTTGATCCAGAAACAGTTTTGACACCCAGAAATCGGGTTAGATCGGTCCATGCTATTTACAACAGCGGCCCGGGTGGGTGGTCAGTGGCACTCGTTAATTTTGATGGCGAGGAGAGTGTGGGCTTCCGCTGGAACGGCTCCGAAGGGGAATCTGGCATCGGAAACCCACAATCGAGGGGAAGGCCGACGTGGGAAATACTCCCTCGGGAGTTGGCCGATGTCGTTCGCGAGGCCGTCGAACAACTTCAGGATTCCCGCCACGTCGAGCTCCGCTCGGCCTATCGTGAAATGGCTGCTGATCGAGAACGGGAGGTCGAGGCTGAAGAATGGAGTGAGGGGCTCATCGGCGATGCAACAGATTCGGAGAGGTGACGTTTGGTGGGTGTCGTTTGATCCATCCCTTGGCGGGGAGATTCGCAAGACGCGGCCGGCGGTCATTGTCAGCAACAACCCGGCAAACGAAGTGTTAAACCGGGTTGTCGTTGTGCCGCTGAGCAGCCGCAAAGATAAGGTGTTTCCGGGAGAGGCGCTCGTCACCGTGGGAGGACGTCAAGCCAAGGCGATGGCGGATCAGATCATGACCGCCTCGAAGATGCGGCTTCGTGATCGGATGGAGGCGCTCTCGCTCGCCGATCTAAGAGCCGTCGAGGACGCGGTCTTGCTCCAGCTCGGGATCAGACGCCAGCCTTAAGTCAAACGGGTGGATGGCCTTATCATGACCGGTTCTGTGGGGCGTTAGACTCTGCGGTGTGGGCCTATTGGCCTATTGTCCGCGTAGACGAATGCCAAGCGGAGCAAGCGAGTCGAGAACCTTCTGGCTGAGGGCGGTGATCTCGTCGCCGCTCAGAGTGTGGTCTTGGCTCTGGAGCGTGACGCGCAGCAGGAGGCTATAATGATCCGGGCCCATTGCGCCACCTTTGAATAAATCCATGGGCCGGAAACTGGCAAGCTCCGGCCGTTGGATGCGATGGAGTACCTCAGCGACGGTGGCGAAGGTGACCGCTGACGGGACCACCAGCGAAAAATCGCGTTCAACAGAAGGGAACTTGGAGACGGCACGAAACGATTTTGATTTCAGTGGAAATTTGAGCAGGCGCTCCAAGTCAATTTCCGCCAGCCACGCAGGACGGCGCAGCTTATGGTCTGCTTGAAGACGCTCGTTGATCCGTCCGAATGACGCGAGCCTGTCTTCACCGCGGAGGAACTGCCCACTCCACTTGTCAGCATAGGCGCCCCCGACTTCTGGCACGAAGTGAACCCCAACCAACTCAAACACCGCGAAGAGGGATTCCAGATCGCCCTTGAGGTCGAAGAAGTCAAATTCCTTCGCGGCATCGCGCATCGTAGCCGGGCGGCTATATCCGGCCACGCCCACGGCCAGGAGGCGGCGCTCCTGGGGCGTGCCATCCGCTCCCTTCCAGTAAATCTTGCCCATTTCAAAAAACCGGAGGTCCTCGCGATCCCGGTCCAGGTTCCAGCGCAACGCGGAGAGCATGCTGGGGAGCGCGGTTGTGCGCAGGGCAGAGGCCTCCTGGCTGAGAGGATTTTCGAGGACCACGGAAGCGGCATCGTTGAAGCGTGCATTCTCCGCCGGGTCTACCATCGAGGACGTAATGATCTCTCGATAGCCCAGGCTGACGAGGGTTTGCGAAAGAGCGATCTCTTTTTCCCGCAGGGCATCGCGCTCGGCACGGGGCGG
>JBOGJX010000165.1:0-8283 GCA_050745285.1 Terriglobia bacterium | reverse complement strand
AACATTGCCACCTGGTTATGTAGGGGCACGCCATGGCGTGCCCCTACGAAGAACGCCGCGCGACCCATGGCGATATCCGCGCGTCCTTGTTTTGGGCGCGCGCCATCATGTATCATGGAATCTCAATTTTAGAGTGTGACGGGGAGAGATTCATGCCGGAAGTCAAAGCGGGGCTTCAAGGGGTTGTGATCGCGCAAACGTCCATTTGTTCGATTGATGGCGAGAGGGGAAAATTGATGTACCGCGGCTATGACATTCACGATCTGGCCGCCGACTCGACGTTCGAGGAGGTCGTCTATCTCCTATGGCATGGGCGCCTGCCAAAAGCAGATGAGCTCGCGCCGCTGCGCACGGACCTTGCGGAGCATCGCGCGGTAGCGCCCGCGATCCTGGCTCTCTTGAAGGAGCTTCCACCCGCGCAGCACCCCATGGAAACGCTGCGCACGCTGGTATCGGCGCTTTCCCTTTATGACCCGGAAGCTGAAACAATGACGGAAGAAGCCAACCGCCACAAGGCCTCGCGCCTGACGGCGCAGATGGGGACGCTCGTGGCCGCGATGGGGCGGGTACGAGGAGGCAAGGAACCGGTGGCGCCGGACCCCAAACTGAGCCATGCCGCCAATTTTCTTTATATGCTGAGTGGTAAAGCGCCCGATCCCAAGGACGCCCGGTGCCTCGACGTAGCTCTCATTTTGCACGCGGACCATAGCTTCAACGCCTCGACGTTTGCGGCTCGGGTGACCGCATCGACCTTGTCGGATATGCATTCGGCGATCACTTCGGCCATTGGAACGCTCAAAGGCCCGTTGCACGGCGGCGCGAACGAGCGCGTCATGCGCATGCTGCTCGATGTCCAGACGGTGGACCGCGCCGCGCCCTACATCCGCGACCTGATCGAGAGGAAGCAGAAGATCATGGGATTCGGCCATCGTGTTTATCACACCGAGGATCCGCGCGCCACGGTGCTGCGGAAAATGTCTGAAGAAACGGGCCGCCGCGCGGGGCAGCCGAAGTGGTTCGAAATCTCGCGCGCGATTGAAGAGACCATGGTCCACGAGAAGAAGATCAATGCGAACGTCGACTTCTATTCCGCGTCCGCGTATTACAGCCTCGGAATCCCCGTCGAGCTTTACACGCCCGTCTTCGCCGTCAGCCGCATTTCCGGCTGGACGGCGCACGTGCTCGAGCAGTACGCGGACAATAAGCTCATCCGCCCCTTGGCCGAGTATACCGGGCCTAGCAACCTGAAATACACGCCTGTGGACCAGCGCTGAATCGCGGCGTCCGGGCGCTGCGGGCTTGCCTTGCGCCGGCCTCAGTAACCTGTTAGAACTTCATGGCCAACCATAAGTGGAAGGTGGATGTTTTACTGCAGGGAAACTGGCGAGGCGCTTCTTCGGTGCTGCTCACGGGCGGCGAGGAGCCGGTGCTGGTAGATACGGGGATGCCGCACGACGCCCACCAGCTTGTCAACGCCCTTGAGCGCCGGGGATTGCGCCCGGATGACATCCACGTTCTCATTAACACCCACTTTCACCTCGATCACGTTTCCAATAATTGTCTCTTTCCCTCCAGCATCATCTACGCCACCCAGGAATCCTTTGACTGGTGCCGCGCGCTTTACGCAGATATGCTGAATGACGCGGGTTTGCAGGACCGCGTGCTGAAGTATTACCCGGAACTTTACGATTACGACAACGCTGAATATCTCTTGGGAAAAATCCGCAAGATCGAGTTGCGCTGGTGGGATTTGAGCCGCATCGGCGCGCCCGCGCAATTTCGCTGGCTTGAGCAACACCCGCTTCCATACGGCATCGAGACCTTGATGACTTCCGGCCATGCCCCCGGCCACGCCTCCATAGTCATTCGCAACGGATGCGACACCACGGTGATCGCTGCCGACGCTTTGGTCACGCGCACGCACGACGATCAGGTGCTCACCATGATCCCGCAAAACCGCGCACAGTACATGCGCGACCGGGAAACGATCCTCGCGCTCCGTGGCGCCGTCATTCCCGGCCACGACCAGCCCTTTATGAACCCCGGCAAAACAGAGACGGAAGGCAAGTGACGAGAGACGAGAAAAAAGGGGGGCCCGGCCATCGTTTTTTGCGGTCTGTAAATGCACTCGTCATGGCGAGCCGGTAGGTGTCTGTCATGACCGGCGGCTCGTGCGTTTGTCTGTCGGGCCGGATTCATCACCATGCGAGCAGGAGGGCGGGGTTTTAACCCCGCCGTTGCGGCGTTTTTTATTTCAAACTCTCACGCGCTGAACGGTTCGTCACAGCGAACCGTTCAGCGCGTGAGAGTAAAACTGATGTAAACTGCCTTTTTTCGGTGGGGTTAAAACCCCGCCCTCCATCGCACTGGCAAACTTGGTGAGAAATCCAGACTACTTGTCACTCGTCACTTGTCCCCGGCTGTTTCAAACAACCGGTTCGCCTCGGTGTGAGTGATCGAGCCTTGAATAAAACTCTTGATTCTACCGGTTTCGCGAAGGTCGCGGGCAATCCGGCGCACCAGGGTCATGGTGGCTCGCATGGGTCCGGAACCGGTGCTCATCCTGGCCACCCCGAGCCGCTCAAGCTCCAAGGCGGGTGGCGTTGACGGGCCGGCAAGAATGTTGATGGGGCCGTGAATTTCATGCGCCAGCATGGCGATCGTCTCCGCGTCCGCGACACCGGGGATGAACAGGCAATCCGCCCCCGCCTGCCGGTACGCGTTGGCGCGACGGATGGCCTCATCGGCCTGGGTGGAGGGTTCCCCAGCTTGGGCCAGGTAAACATCCGTGCGAGCATTCAGGACAAGGTGAACTCCCAATGAGTTGGCCGCCTCCCGGATGGCTCGAATCTTTTCTACTTGCAAGTCCAGGGCTTCAAGGGGCCTATCCCTGATCCCGGTTCCATCCTCAAAGTTCATGCCAATAGCGCCTGCCGCAATCACGGCCCGCGCGGTTTCGGCCACACCCTTGGGCGTGCTGGCGTAACCGGCTTCCATGTCCGCCGAGACCGGGACGGAAACGGTCCTGGCAATTTTCCCCACCACGTCGAGCATTTCGGAGCGGGGAATGCGCTGCCCGTCAGGATATCCCAAGGAATTAGCCACCCCCGCGCTGGTGGTAGCAACGGCCGGAAATCCGGCCTCTTCAAAAATCCGGGCGCTCGCGGCATCCCACGCGTTGGGCAGGACTAAAATGCGCGGTCCCTGGTGAAGATCGAGAAAAGCCTGTGCCTTCGCTTGCAGTGCGTTCAACTCCACGTATTTCCTCCTATCAGGGCTTCGCCCCGGACCGCGAAGCGTGTTTGCGCCCGGCAAGGCGCGTCCTTAGCTTTTTCTGAGACTTCACTCAGAAAAAGTGCCCCCATGCATGGTCGCCATTTGACGCAGGCGCGAAGCGCCTTTGGAGCGCAGCGGCTTGCCGCCGCTTTCGCAGGGGTGCTGCTTGCTGCGCCCAAAAGGCACGGCAAGCCGTGCCCGGTCAAAGCGGGAGCGAGCTCCCACACTCCAAAGCGCCTAAAAACTTGGCTCATTCGCATCAAATTCTACAATTTAGATTCTAGCCCAAGCTTGCCCAAATTACGTCCTGGAGCGTGGGACTCGATCTACGGCTTTGCCGCTCTTTGGGCGCGGCTGGCTGGCTAAATTTGGTGTAGGGTTACAGTTTGGCATGTGTAGCGGCGAGTTTACCTCTCTAAATGGCGGCGTAAAGCCGCCGCTACATGAACCTGGACCATTATAAGCCAAGTGCTTTGCTTGACGCCGCTGGGGTTTATCCCTAGACTAAGATTGGATGATTGAGGGGTTACGCGGCGTGGGTCTTTACCAATTTCGGGGCTTGCTTTTGGCGTTTGTACTGGCATTTTCCTGCCCTTTTCTGCGGGCACAGGAGAATACGCAGTTCTTTCCCGTGGGTGATGTCCGCCCGGGCATGAAGGGCGTGGGCCGAACGATTTTTCAGGGCAATAAGGTTCAGGAATTTCAGGTTGAGTTGCTCGGTGTGCTGAAGAACGTTCTCGCCCCCAAGCATGACGCAATCCTCGCGCGGCTTTCCGGCCCTGCTATCGAAAAAACCGGCGTGGTTGAAGGAATGAGCGGCAGCCCTGTTTATGTGAATGGCAAGCTGCTGGGTGCGATTGCAAATGCGTTCCCATACGCCAAAGAGCCTTACACGCTGATTACTCCGATTGAAGACATGCTGCAGGTGGCGCCCGGACTACCTTCTAACGGCGCCAAGACCGCCCGGACCGCAGCGCGTGGCCTGCCATGGTACGCCGGTTCGGCGCCCGCCCCCGCGGGCTTAACGGGAACGATTGACCGGTGGATCCCCGGCAATGAGTCCGCCGCAAAGCTTTGGAGCGGCATGGCTGCGCGTTCGACGAGCGCCAGCGCGATGAGCCGCTTCCGCCTACCCCTCCGCTACAGCGGGTTTGATGGCGGAGTAATTTCCCATTACACGCCCATGCTGCGCGCGATGGGCTTTGATCCCGTCGAAACGGCGATGCTTTCAAGCAGCTCACCTGCGAGCGCCGATAACTCGCCTGCGGCCGCCGCGGACGTCACCCCGGGAACAATGATCAGCCTGGTCCTGGTGCGGGGCGATTTGAATCTCAACGTCGATTGCACGGTGACCTATCGGCGCGGCAACCAGCTTTACGCCTGCGGGCATCCCGTTTTCTCGCTGGGCCCGGCGCAGTTGCCTTTTGCCCCGGCGCACGTGCTGGCCACGGTCCCGAGCCTCATGGTTTCCTTCAAGATTGATTCGCCCGGCCGCGTGGTTGGAAGCATCCGGCAGGATCGGTTTGGCGCAATCTACGGCGTTCTGGGAGATATTGCGCCCACCGTGCCCGTGCACCTTCATCTTGATTCGTCACTCGGGCGCGCGACGGATTATAACTTTGAAGTTGCCGAGCAACCTCTGCTTTCGCCCTTGCTCGTCAACATGGCGATCATCTCGGCAGTGAGCTCGACGGAGCGCGTGGAAGGCCCGGCGACGCTCGACCTCAACGGGAGCATCCAGCTCTCGGACGGAGAGGCCATTAAAATCGAAGACGGGATTTACTCCGGCCTCAGCGCGGTGGGCGGAGCTGGGGCAGCCGTGGCCGGGCCGCTGAGTTACCTGCTGAACGGGCAATTCCCGTCTCTCCGCATCCGGGCGGTCGATCTTTCGATCAAGTCTCAAAACGAGAGCCGGGCGGCCGCGCTCGAGCAGGTCTGGAGCACGCGATCGGAAGTTCATCCGGGCGACCACATCGAAGTGACTGCGGTCGAGCGGATGCCATCTGGCGAAACCTTGACCCAGAAAATCCCAGTGGTCATCCCCGAAAATGTCAGTGACAGAACATTGTCTCTGGTGGTGGGCAGCGGGGCGGCCATTAACGCGCTGGAAATGCGCTTCCTACGCCCCGGGAGCCCGCCGCGAAGCCTTCATCAACTTGTGCGCGACCTGAACCACACTCGCCGCAACAACCGGCTTTACGCCCTGCTCATGTCGCCCGAACGTTCTTTTACGATGGAAGGAACCGATTTCCCCTCGCCGCCTCCGTCGCTTCTGCAAACCTTCATGGCCGATCCCGCCGTTTCGAGCAAGATCACTTATCGCGGCGAGTCGATTGTGGGAGATTTCGAGACCTCACCGGTTCCCTACTCGATCCAAGGAGAGCAGACCCTATATCTCAAGGTGCTGAGCGGCGCCAAGTGACTTGAAAAAGCAGAGACGAGAGACAAGTGACAAGCCGTAGAAGGTTGCCGCAAGATTCTGTTTATCTGTCATTCTGAGCGCAGCGAAGAATCTGCTTTTGCGTTTCATCAACAGCTTGCCAGGTTCTTCGCAGACTTCAGCCTTTCAGAATGACCGGTTTGGAAAGCTCTTCAGCATCCCGCTAGGTTGCTTGTTGCTTGTCCCTTGTCTCTGCTCTTTCACGAAAGGCTTCCTGCATGAAATATGTGAAATTTATTCCCGCTCTGCTGCTGATTGCGTTAGCACCCTTGGCGGCGCGGGCGACGCAGACCGACTTTTGGCAGATCGGGACGTTCGATGCGTTCCTCCAGGGTGATCTACGGGGCGTCTCCGCCAGCATGAACGGACAATTGATGCTTGCTCCCGGAACTGAGTCCGTCTTTAATCCGAACGAGACGCTGGCACTTTCAGTCGTCGCGGATCATCATGGGAATCTTTACGTCGGAACCGGACATCAGGGAAAAGTATTCGAGGTCAACCGGCAGAACCAGGGACATGTCCTATTTCAGGCGCCAGAGCCTGAGATACTCGCTCTGGCGGTCGGGCCGGACAACGATCTATACGTTGCCAGCTCACCCGAAGGAAAGATTTATCGCGTAACCTCGGACGGGAAGTCTTCCATCTTTTATGATGCGAAGGTTAAGTACATCTGGGCGCTGGCTTTCGACTCCGAAGGGCGCTTGTATGCTGGAACGGGCGATCGGGGAGAAATATTGCGGATTGACCGCAACGGGAAGGGCGGCGTTTTCTTCGCCAGCAACCAGACGCACATCATGTGCCTGGCTTTCGATCGAGATGGCAACCTGCTGGCCGGAAGCGAGCCTAACGGTTTGGTCTACCGAATCACCGCGCAGGGCAAGGCGTTTGTGCTTTACGAGTCGAATCTGCCTGAAATTCACGCTCTGGCGACGGACTCCCAGGGGCGCATCTACGTGGCGGCTCTCGGCAATACGGCGGTGGGCGGCCTACCGGCTTATTTCTCCGCGCCGGGCGGGGCAACCCATATGATTTCCGGCTCCCCGGCCACAGTGACCGTGGTCGCCTCTGGAGGTAGCGTAGCGGAAGGCGATGCGGCAGGCCAGCAAGCCCCCGTCAAGCGGCGGCCCGTTCCTAACACGAATGCTTCAGGAGGAATTGGGTTTCCTTACCCTCACCGCAACTCAGGCCGGGGCGCACTGGTCGAGATCCTCCCGGACTACACCGCACAGACACTTTGGACATCCAACAAGGAGAGCATCTTTGGGCTTGCCACGCGCGGGCCCGACGTTCTTTTTTCCACCGACGATGACGGACGGATCTTTGACTTGCGACCCTCGACGGCCGGGGCGGATCTCACGCTGCTCACCGAAACGCGCGAATCGCTGCCTACCCGCATTCTGACTGACGGGCCGGGTCTCCTTGTTGCGACCAGCAACGTTGCCAAGCTGCTTCGCATTGGCGGCGGCCTTGGCACGAATGGCATCTACGAATCCCCCGTGAAGGACACCAGGTTCATCTCACGATGGGGCCGGATCTCGTGGCGGGCTAACGTTCCATTGAACTGCTCGCTCAAGTTCTACGCGCGCTCCGGCAACTCGGCGCGGCCCGATAACACCTGGAGCGATTGGAGCGGGCCCTACCAGGATCCCAAGGGCAGCGTCATCCAAAGCACCCCTGCGCGTTATATCCAATGGAAGGCCGTCTTCCGGGGAGCCAACAGCGCAAGTCCGTCCTTGAGCGAGGTGGAGTTATCTTATCTGAATCAAAACCTGCCGCCGGAAATCCGCTCCTTGAGCATTACCGACGGAAGCGAGCGGACCCGCATGACGGGCACGCCCCTGGTTTCTCCCGGGAGCCCCGTCAACGTCACTCCGGTCTCTACCATCACAACTTCCTCGATCAGCGGGCTGGACTATGGGGCCGCAAACCCAAGCGCGGATCCGGCGGCCAAGCAACCAATTCTGATTAGCTGGCAGGCAAGCGATCCGAACCACGATCAGCTTATTTACAATCTCTATCTCAAGGCCGCGGGCGAGCAGGAATGGCACCTGCTAAAGAACAAGCTGAAGATCACCAGTTACAGCCTGCAGCCGGACTCCCTGGCGGATGGGGAATATCGCGTGCGCCTTGTCGCATCCGACTCGCCTTCCAACCCACCGGGCCAGGCCCTCACGGCAGGCTTGGAAAGCGCGCCCTTTTGGGTGGATAATACGCCTCCGGTAATCCACGTCTTGAACGAGGATGTCCACGGCGACGCCGCGGTGATTCACTTCGAGGCAGATAGCAAAGCCGCCCCGCTCAAGAAGGCCCAGGTCTCGCTGGCGGAAAGCAACTGGAAAGACATTGTTTCAGACGATGGCATCGTGGATTCACAGCGCGAGCAGTTCACCGTACGGCTGCAGAAACTCACTTCTGGGGAGCACGTGATTTCCCTGCGAGCCTACGATACGTCCGGCAACGTGGGCGTCGGCAACGCCGTGATCCAAATCCGATAGCGAGTGCTCATGTCGCTTGGCGCTCCCGCAAAGCATGAAAATGGCGCCGGAAGGGCATGGCTTTAGCCATGC
>JBOGJX010000164.1:0-4350 GCA_050745285.1 Terriglobia bacterium | reverse complement strand
TCCTACGTGTTCCCGTCCAGGGCGCGGCAAGCAGCGCCCCTACGGCTTCACCGTGAGCATTACGAGGCTTCATAACAGTTGCGGCCTTGTTTGCAGTAGTCGAAGTGGGCAGCCTGTCCATCCGGCCCAAGGCAATTCTGGGTGTGCGAGCACCAATAGATGCCGCTGCCCGAATCCTTAAGGTTATAGGGCTCGCCCGTGCCCATATCAATAAACATTTCCTTGCAGCGAAGGCGCAGGCAAGTCACTTCCTTAAAATCCATCTTATGGCCCTTTTCACCCTCTTCGATTATCTCGTGCGGCATTGCGCGCCTCCTTGGATTGCGAACTCGCCAGCGCCGGCCATTCAATAATATGTCATTCTGAGTGGAGCGAAGAACCTGCTTTTCCGGGGGCCAATCAGTCACAAGCAGGTTCTTCGCTTCGCTCAAAATGACAGGCAGAAGGCTCAGCATGACAGGCGAAGAGCTCAGGGGAAGCAGTGCTTCCCCGTCAGCAGCGGCCCTGCATCAAACGGCGCCGTGACCGGCAGCCCGCAGAATGGCCCGTTTGACGGCTACGCGGGTGAGTTGCACTTTGTATCCATTCATGCTGAGCGGGGTGGCCTGAGCGACGGCCGCCTTCCCGGCGGCATCCGCCGTTTCCTCATTCACGGTTTTCCCTTCAATTGCCTTGGCCGCCTCCGGCGAAACCCACGGCACCGGAGCCACGTGCCCCAGAACCACCTGGGCATGCCGCACGGTTGATCCATCCATTCGCAGGGCCACGGCGGCGGTAACAAGCGGCCAGTCCATCTCCTCTTTTTGTCGTATTTCGTAAGCGGCGCTCTTGAATGAGGTAGCCGGGATGAGTATCTCCGTGAGGATTTCATTTGGCCGCAACGTGTGCTCGCGCTCGCCCGCGTGCGACGGCGTGGTGAAGAGCTTTTCCACGGGAAATTGGCGTATCCCCTTTGGTCCAAGGGCCTCTGCCGATGCGTTGAGCGCAATAAGCGCCGGGGCCAGGGTCGACGGGCTCACGAAGCAGGCTGGTCCGGAATTTCCCAGAATCGCATGATAGCGGTTGTCGCCTTCGCGCGGCATGGATTTCCCGTCCTGTTCGGCGAGCAGGCCGTACCCCAGACGAAAATACCAGCAGCGCGGCCGCTGGAGCAGAGAGCCGCCCACCGTCGCCATGTTGTGAAGCTGTTCGCTATGGATTTCGTCCACCGCCTGGAACACCGCAGGATAGCGCCGTTTGACGTTATCGTCCGCCACGAGGACGCGCAACGGCGTCATCGCGCCGATGCGCAGCGCATTCGCCCTGCCCAAGCTCACGCCGTTGAGGTCCTGAATGTGCTTCAGGCTCACCACGAGCCGGGGCGTGCTCACGAAATCCTTCATGCGGCTGATCAGGTCCGTGCCCCCGGCCATAACTTCCGTCTGGCCCCACTCGGCGGCCAGCAGCTTCACCGCTTCTTTCCGGCTTTCCGGGCTTGCATATGCAAAGCGTTCCATCAGGCCACGCCTCCTTTCGCAATTGCGGCGAGCACGCGGTCGGGCGTAAGCGGGAGCGTCGGCACCCTCACGCCAATGGCGTTAGCCACGGCATTCGAGATGGCCGCGCCGGGGGAAATCACCGGAGGCTCACCCAAGCCGATTACGCCGCGCTCGTCGTACCCAGGGCCGGTCATCATGTGGACCACCAACTTGCCAATGTCACCGATGCCGGCGAGCTTATAGAACTCCATGTTGGGGTTTAACATGCGCCCCGTCACGTTATCCATGATCTTGTCTTCGAACAGGCCGTAGCTGATGCCCATAATCAGGGCGCCATAGACCTGGCTCTTAGCCGTCTTCATGTCAATGATCAGGCCGCAATCCTGCACGGCAACCATGCGGTTGATTTTCACCTGGCCGGTTTCCGTGTCTACCGAGACGTCCGCAATCTGCGCGCCGCCCACGCCGCTCGAGATCAAGTCAGGGCACGGGCCGGGATTCTTCCCGTGCGACTGCACCTTATTCATGCCGAGTTTCTGGCAGGCCTGCTTCCAGGTAAGACTCTTCGATGAATCGCTTTTCGCCTGAATCCGCCCTTGGACCGCCATCAACTGATCCGCCGGAACACCCAGGCCCGGCGCCACGGCGGCAAAGAGTTGGTTGGCGGCGTCCACGGCGGCGCGCCGGGTAGAGGACGAAACGCCGCCCACCGTGGTGCTGCCTCCCGAAGGACCGTCGTAAGGATAGTGGCTATCTCCGATGCGCACCTTAACCGCCTCGACCGGCAGCCCGAGCGTTTCGGCCATGACAATCGCGATCACGGTGCGCGTGCCAGTGCCGAGGTCCTGGCTTCCCAACTCAGCCGTCACTGATCCGTCAGACTCAATGGTAATCTGGCAATTGCTGGCGTGGCCGCGCCCGCCCCACGTGTGGATGCTTGTGCCCAAGCCGCGTTTGATGTGTCCTGATGTCTTATCGCCGCGTGGATGCCAGTACTTGCTCCACTCGGCCAACTCCGCCGCCTTCTGCAGCTCCTCGCGGTAGACCTTACCGCGACTTTCGGACGCCAAGTCCGCGTTCTTCATCAGGAATTGCAGAGGGTCCATGTTCAGCTTGGCCGCAAGATCATCCAGAGCTGCCATGGTCAGCAGCGCGCTTTGCGGGTGATTGGGCGCGCGCCAGGCGCGGGCGGGGCCAATGTTCGTGCTCACAAAAGTATGCCGCTGGATCAGGTTTGGAATCTCCGTCAGCACGTAAGGAATAGGGAGCACGCCGCTCGGCGAAGGGCCACCCGTACCCCAACAATCGGATTCCCAGGCTGTTAGCGTGCCGTCTTTCTTGGCCGCTACCTTGATGTGCGCGAACCCGGACGGACGGCACCCGGCCACCTCCATCTCGTGGCTGCGTTGCAGCAGATATTTCACGGGCTTTCCCGTCTGCTTGGCCAACTGCGCCGTGCTGACGCCCCATCGGTCAATACTGAACTTGCTTCCAAATCCGCCTCCGATGTACTGGCAGATCGTCTCCACGTTGCTCGCCGGGATGCTCAAAGCGTTGGCGAACTGCGCGGGATACACCGAAACACCCTGGGAGGACGAATAGGTGCGCAGGTTCTGCGGGCCGGTCCACTGCGCCACATGGCCATGCGGCTCGAGGCAGCAATGCACGATCACCGGGATGCCGTAATCCCCCTCGTGCACCACCGCGTCTGAATCTTTAAACGCGGTTTCCGGATCGCCAACCTTCTTTGTAGATGCCTGGGAGGTGCGGCTGGACGACTTGTCCTTCCCGAGATCGGCCTCATTCACCAGGAAAGGAAGTTGTTGGTACTCCACTTTGACGGCGCGCACGGCGTCTTCCGCCTGATCTTCGGTCACAGCGACGACTTCAACAATCTCATCGCCCCCCCACTGGATTTCTTTGCCCACACCCTGCATCACGTGCACACCTTTGACGCCGGGCATTTTTTCCGCCGTCGACGTATCAAGCGCGGTGACCTTGGCGTGCGCGTAAGGGCAGGTGACCATCTTGCCGAAGAGCATTCCGGGCAGATTGATGTCCAGCGTGTACTTGGCGCGGCCACTCGATTTTGCGGGCCCGTCGATCCGCGAAATGCTTTTGCCGATCAAGCGCCGGTCATCCGCCGCGGGCCAGTCATACTTGCAGTTAGCCATGGATCGACCCTCCGTTTTCCGCCATCATCACCTTCGCCGCGTCTAAAACGGCCAGCCGGATTCCTTCGTATGTGCCGCAACGGCAGAGGTTGCCGCCGAGTCCCTTCTCCACGTCTTCCATCGTCGGGTTCGGATGGTCCTTGAGAAACGCAATGCAGGCCATGACGAAGCCCGGCGTGCAGAAGCCGCACTGCTGGGCGTCATTCTCCACAAACGCGGTCATGACCGGATGGAGCTTGCCGCCCTTCGAGAAGTTCTCGATGGTGGTGACCTCGTGCCCCTCCGCTTCAATCGCCAGCACCGTGCAGCCGTATACCGGCTTGTCATCAATCAGCATGGTGCAGGCGCCGCACGTGGCGCGGTCGCACACGCGCTTGACGCCGGTCACGTCGAGCCGGTCGCGCAAGGCATCGAGCAGCGTCACGCGCGGCTCAATATTCAATTGCCGCGCCGCGCCGTTCACTCGCAGCGTGACGGGGACTTCACCCGGTCCGCGCACGCCAGCCGCGGTTTCCGCCGGCGCGCCGAGCGCTTGCGATTCGCCGACGAGGATGGCGCCCGAAACTGCTACTCCCGTCCCGCGCAGAAAGTCGCGGCGCGAAACGCCGCCCGCTTCCTGATCATGCGGTGTCTTCTTCTCTTTCATAAGAGCTCCTTGGGAAGCGTTTCGAGCGGTAGCCACGGCACGATTTCTGTGC
>JBOGJX010000163.1:0-3478 GCA_050745285.1 Terriglobia bacterium | reverse complement strand
GGCCTTGGGCGCAGCAAGCAGCGCCCCTACGAAGCAGGCCGCCGGTGGACTGGTCACAAGCAGGCGGCACAGCCGCTCTTCGGGCCGTAATGTTTAGCAAATCTGGAGGAAACCGCAATGGCATTTTCTTTTTCTTATCGTGCGGCAGCAAAGCGGCTGACTGTAGGGGCGATCGTCGCGATCTGCGCAACGGTATGCGCTGGTGTATTTCTAATGGCCGTGCAGAATGCATCGGGCGGGAACGGCGCGACTCCGTCCATCACTCCCCGCGATTACGCCGCCATGCGGTGGCGGCTGATCGGCCCGTTTCGCGGCGGGCGGGCGATTGCCGTGGCGGGCGTCGAGGGTGATCCCAACCTCTTTTATTTCGGCAGCGTCGACGGAGGCGTTTGGGAAACCACCAACGCTGGCCGCGTCTGGAAGCCGCTATGGACCCACGAGCCCGTGGCTTCAATTGGTGCGCTTGCCGTAGCGCCCTCCGACCCCAAGATTATTTACGCTGGCACGGGGGAGGCGGATATCCGCAGTGATATTTCCTTTGGCAACGGAGTGTACAAGTCTACCGATGCGGGGGCGACATGGCACAATATCGGTTTGCAGGGCACGCGCCACATCGGCAAAATCCTAGTAGACCCAAAGAATGCCAACGTCGTTCTCGTTGCTGCGTTGGGACATGCTTATGGTCCCAATCCCGAGCGGGGTGTGTTCCGATCCACGGACGGCGGACACACATGGCAAAAGGTTCTTTACAAAGATGAAAACACGGGCGCTATCGATCTATGCTTCGATCCCGGCAACCCTCAGGTGGTTTACGCAGCGCTCTATAATGCCCATCGCGTCCCGTGGAGCACCTATGCGCCCACCGAAGGCCCCGGCAGCGGCATCTATAAATCGACCAACGGAGGCGCCACTTGGACACGCTTGGCGGGTATTAAAGGCACAGCGGGCCGCGGGCTGCCCACCGGTCAAATGGGCCGCATCGGCCTTGCGGTGGGTTACGGGCCTCATAGCAGCCGTGTCTATGCGCTGATTGAAGCCGGGAAAGATGGCGGCCTTTACCGGTCAGATGACGCCGGGGTAACATGGCGCCGCGTGAGCGCGGACCCGCGCATCACTGAACGCGGCTGGTACTTCGGCAACATCGTCGTGGACCCGCACGACGCCAACACGGTTTACGTGCCGGACGTCAGCCTCTACCGCTCAACCGACGGCGGCCGCACGTTCACGGCATACAAGGGAGCGCCGGGCGGCGATGACTACCACGCCCTTTGGATTGATCCGTCGAATTCCCGCCGACAGGTTCTCGGCAGCGATCAGGGCACTGTGATCACAGTTGATGGAGGCAAGACCTGGACCAGTTGGTACAATCAACCCACGGGTCAGTTCTACCATGTCACTGTGGACAATCAGTTTCCTTTCCGCGTTTACGGCGCGCAGCAGGATAGCGGCTCTGCCTCGGTGGCCAGCCGCAGCGACTATGGGGAAATCACGGTGCGCGACTGGCATCCCGTGGGCGCGGGCGAAAGCGGATATATTGCGCCTGACCCGTCCGATCCCAACATTGCCTATGGCGGCGACACCTATGGCGAGCTGAACCGCTTTGATCAACGCACCGGCCAGGTCCAGAACATTTCGCCTGCGCCGTTCATGCGCTCGCTCGCAAACGATATTGCCGGTTCAAAGCTGCGCTTCACCTGGACATCGCCGTTGATCTTTTCGCCCCAAGACTCTCACACTCTCTACTTTGGCGCGCAAGTTCTGCTTGAGACCACCAACCGGGGAAATAACTGGCAGACTATCAGCCCTGACCTCACGGTATGGCCGGGAGCCGCCGCGGGACCACGCCGGGGTGAGATCTATACCATCGCGCCATCTTCCGTGCAAGCGGATGAAATCTGGGTGGGCACGGATAACGGGTTAATCCAATTGACCACCGATGGCGGGAAAAACTGGAGGGACGTGACGCCGCACGGCCTACCCGAGTGGAGCAAGATCAGCCTGATCGAGGCATCACACTTTGACGCAGGGACGGCCTACGCCGCGGTGGACCGCCACCGCACGGGCGATCTCGCGCCGTATATCTACCGCACGCATGACTCGGGCAAAACCTGGACCCCGATTACGCGTGGCATTGGCGTGCCCGCCTATGTCCACGCGGTGCGCGAGGATCCGGTGCGCAAGGGGTTGCTCTACGCCGGAACCGAGACCGGCGTTTATGTTTCCTTCGACGACGGGAATCATTGGCAATCCTTACAGCTTAACCTGCCCACGGCGTCTGTCCGCGACTTGGCTGTTCACGGGAACGACCTCGTGGTGGCCACGCATGGCCGCGCCTTCTGGATTCTGGATGACCTCTCACCGCTGCGGCAATTGAATGGCAAAGCGCTAGCCTCTGATGTATACCTCTTCCAGCCCGAGACGGTCATCCGCATCCGCCGGGACGTGAACCAGGATACGCCTTTGCGGCCGGAAACCCCCGCGGGCAAGAACCCTCCCAACGGCGCAATCATTGACTATAATTTGAAGTCCGCGCCCCAAGGAGAAATCACGCTGGAGATTCTCGACTCTGCAGGCAACTTGGTGCGGAAGTTCGAAAGCAGCGCGAAGCCACCGCCGGCCGCCACCCATCTCGAATTCCCCCGCTCCTGGCTGCGCCCGCCGGAGGCGCTCACCAAAAACTCAGGCATGAACCGCTTCGTCTGGGATCTGCGCTATCCCACGCCGCCCGTGCTTTCGCCCACCTACACCATCGCCGCGGTCTACGGCGAGAACACACCGGCACTGCCCTTTGGTCCGCTGGCGCTACCCGGCAAATACACCGTCCGCCTTACCGTCGCAGGCCGCGAGTACACTCAACCGCTCGTTGTAAAAATGGACCCGCGCGTTACCGCATCCCCGGCTGACTTGGCAGCGCAGTTTGACCTAAGTAGGAAGATCTCCCAGGCGCTTGACGCGGACAGCGCGGCACATTCGGAAATCGCCAATCTTGAATCCCGCATCAAGCCCTCATTGCAAAATCTACCAGGAGGCAATAAAGCATCCGCGACCCGTGCGCAGGTGGGAGCGATTCAAAACGAGGCAAAAGAAATCGACTCAGGTTCCAATCAAAAGGGGGAGCCAGGCAAGGGATTGGTCCAACTGAACGCTGACCTTGCCACGCTGGCAACAATCGTAGACGGCGCGGATGCCGCGCCCACGGCTCAAGCGAGTGAGGCGTTTGATGAGTCTGCCGCCGCCCTCCAGATCCAACTCCAGCGTTGGGAAGAGATGAAGCGGACTGCGGTTCCCAAGCTCGAAGCGCTGCTCAAGAAACATCCGTAGGGGCGCTGCTTGCCACGCCCGCTCTTCAAACAAGCGCAGAGTTTTGCTTTTGAAACTTCGTGGCCTTTTTTCATTTTGGATTTGCGATTTTGGATGGGCGTAGAGGCGCAACAAGTAGCGCCACCACCCCTCACCCGCCGCTTCGCGGCACCCTCTC
>JBOGJX010000162.1:0-2746 GCA_050745285.1 Terriglobia bacterium | reverse complement strand
AGGGTGGTCTTCCCCACGCCGGTAGTTCCGACCAACAGCACAGTTCTGCAATCGGCATCCTTCGACGAAGGTAGAGGAATCACGGCGTCACGAATTGCGGAAAAATCCATCGGCTCTGGCGTGAGATCGTGATAGAAAATCTCGACGGTCCTGCCAGAGAAGCGGTTCTGGGCACGGCCACGCGCACTGGCATCCCAAAGCGTAGGATCAGATAGAATGTGGTTCATTTCGTCAACAAGCCGGTCCGCGCTTTTGCGTTCTCGCACGCCAAGCCCCATTCGGACCCGCCGGCCCGGCTTCCCTGTTGCGGGGTCCCTTCTAGTCGGGTGGCGGAATATGATCGACCATCCCTCACGGCCTTGTGATCGGCTCAGACTCGCTCTGTAAATCCTTTCAGCCATAATTCCTCCCGTTGTTCCAATGTTGTACCCAACAAGTCTATGAGGCTCAGTTTGATTTGTCAAGTCAAATCGCTACAACAATGGAACAACGCGATGCGATCGAGGCTATTATGATATATCCCGTGTAGAATAAGATAGCTAGATGCGTTGCGAATATCATAAGACGGGACCCGAAGAGCGTGCCATGACGAGCGGACTGGGTACAATTATTGTCAAGCACGAAGCCTAGAAACTGCAATGCAGGCTAGTCAAAGGAGTTCGGCGCCGATCCGGCCGCCACCGACTCGGCTCGTGTCCTCCGGCTTCCGGGATTCTTTAACAAAAAGTACGAACAGCCGTTTCGCGTGGTGGCCAAGGCCAGAAGCTCACAGACTTACCAGTTGACGGACTTCAAACTCTCCCGAGAGCAGGCTCAGACAATGCAGCCCGTGAGCCAAATAAATGGCGCGGAGCGGGCAGCGGGCCAATCCCACAGGACGCCATCGGAGCACGACTGGCGGTGGGCGATGGACCGGATCAGACGGGGAGAGTCGATGGAGGACTTGATCCGCCGCCTCGAAGATTACCGGTTCGACAAACCTCAACCGCAATATTACGCACGCCGGACCGTGACCCGCGCTTACGCCCAGGTTGCCCTTTCGCGCGGCGATGATCCCCAGGACGTGATCCAGAAGATCAGCCTGTATCCACCGCGGCCGTATGAGAATGGCGAGCAGTACGCGCGTGCGACTGTCCAGCAAGTCCAGGAACATCTCGCGCAGACCAAACGCCGTGAGCAATCGGTCAGCACTTCATCCCAGCAACACGTCCAACAACTGGATCTGGGGGTGATGCCATGACCAGAGCGGTCCCACTCTTCCGCTGGTTTGCATCAACTTCTGTTATGGCAGCGGTTTTGTTCCTGTGCGCCGGGCGCACAGACGTACCGATGATGAAGACGTACCTTGTGATCTTTGCGGGCCTGGGCCTGGTGACCTCTCTCGCCATAGATTCCACGCTAGACGGAGAGCGGAGGAAACCGGGCCCAGTAGAAATTAATCCCACCTCACGCGTTGCCGCGAGCTTGCTCTTTCTGGTGACGCTGACAGCCGCTGCTCTCGATAGAGGCCGCTTTAATTGGACTCCGAAGATGACAGAGACAATGCAAATAGCCGCGTTAATCGTACTGGTGATGGCGGCGGCGCTTGAGGTCTGGGCGTTGGTGGCGAACCCGTTCTTTTCAACTGCCATCCGCATACAAGCCGACCGAGGACACCGGCTTGTGACTCGCGGCCCCTATCGCTTTGTTCGCCATCCTGGTTATCTGGCGATGACGATGATCATCCCGGCGACGGCCCTGGCTCTTGGCTCGCTCGCTTCCCTCATACCGGCGCTGAGCTACTCGGCCCTAATTTTGCATCGGACTGTGAGTGAGGACCGTTTCTTGACAGAAAGACTCCGGGGATACGCCGGGTATGCACAAGCAGTGCGCTACCGGCTCATTCCGGGCCTTTGGTGAGGTGTAACATGAACATCGAATGTCCAAAATGCGGCTCCACCGAATTCACTAAGCTTTCCCTAATTTACGCTGAGGGCCTCTACGATCTCAACACTCGCTCGCGCAGCTGGGGACTTGTCTTTAGAAGCGGCGGACCCGACCTTGCCTTCGGAAAAATCACAACCCAAGGCGAGATACAAACCAGACTCTCCCAAAAGATTTCGCCTCCATGCAAAAGGTCTTACTGGAAGATTGTTTTTGGCGGACTTGTCGGGCTTCTCGTGCTCGAATTCATCCTCGGTTACGTTGACACTTTCCTTCGGGCCGGAGGGAATTTCAGTCACCAACTCGCCTGGTTCGGGTATAGCTACGTGGGCGTTGTCACGTTTATCCTTTGTCTCGCTTTTCGGTACAACATTGCCGTTTTTCCGAACCGATACCGCCTCTGGGATCAATCGTTCATGTGCCGTCGCTGCGGACACGTTCTTCAACTGCCCAAACCGAGCGACGGGGTGCGCCAAACCCCGGTTGGGGAGACGCAGACATGATCGCCGTCACGACGGGCATCACAGATCGAAGGCTATGAGATCGTGGCGTACAAGGGCAAGGCGCAAGGCGAGACGTTTGAGGAACTCCTGACGAGCGCTGAATACCTGTGCGCGAATGCAATCCTCAACAGGTGTAATGACAACTCGATCGACGTAGGCAGGCTCTTCCACGGCGCTGTCGTCGTCTTTGAGCCGATCCCGGTGACGCTACACCATCTGGCAGGCGCAACACCCGTTTTCCCAGCGGACCAACCAGCCGAAGTAACCGGAGAGGCTGTATGACCTTGACCATCATGCCAGAGGCACCCAAAGGCTACAAC
>JBOGJX010000161.1:0-2558 GCA_050745285.1 Terriglobia bacterium | reverse complement strand
CGGTAGTCCACTGGCTGGGGGTCGTCGGTTTGAAACGGAGGGCCGGCCAGCGCGATAGTCGCGTGAAAAATTAAGATGGACAACAGGAGCAAGTGAACTCCCTTCATCAGTCTTACCTCCAGAAGGTTTCAAGCAATCGGGTGTGAACAGCCGGTCATGCCGCTTGGCGACATCCGCAAAGCATGAAAAAGATTTTCGTGATTCCCCTCCGGGATCAGACATCTGAGTTGTTGTCAAAGCGGAGTTCGCGCAGGCTGTAGCGCAGAGTTTTGCTTTTTAAACTCTGCGGCATTTCTGTCCGGACCCGCAAAAAGCCGCAGAGTTTTAAGAACAAAACTCTGCGCTACAACGTGCCGGCCGCAGGCTAACCTGCAGCCCTGGTTACCGGAATTGGCCGAGATCGCAGACACGGCAAAGAACGCCGCGTCTGCGCCACCCGCGCAGATCAATCGGCATTGACGCCTCCATTCCTTGATATACTCGATGGAGTTTGAAGGCCAAATGGCAGGCCCGGTTTCAGTGAGCAGAAGGTGTCGCCCGGGTCGGGAGGTTATTATGCAGCGTGAATACGCATTCGAGATGGCGACCTCGGCCATCCGGTTCGGCGCTGGAGTGACGCGCGAAGTGGGTGCGGAGCTAGCAGATCTTCGCAAGCAGCACGTCCTGGTCTTCACGGATCCCAACCTGCGCGCCCTGCCGCCGGTTGATACGGTGCTCGACTCCCTCGAAACGCACAAGATTCGCTATTCAATCTTTGACCGTGTCCGCATTGAGCCTACCGACGAATCTTTTCGGGAGGCGGCGTCGGCGGCCCAAGCCGATAATTTCGACGCCTTCGTTGCCGTCGGCGGAGGCTCAACGATGGACACTGCCAAGGCCGCCAACCTTTACTCCTGTTATCCTGCCGACTTTCTCGATTACGTCAACCCGCCCATTGGCAAAGGTCAGCCCGTCCCAGGCCCGCTTAAAACGTTGATTGCGATTCCCACGACGGCAGGCACGGGCAGCGAGACGACCGGCGTGGCAATCTTTGACTTCGTCCGGATGCATGCCAAAACAGGGATCGCGCACCGTTGGCTGAAACCTACGCTTGGCCTTATCGACCCGGAGAATACCCGGACGCAGCCCCAAGCCGTGGCCGCATCTGCGGGGCTGGACGTGCTGAGCCATGCCATTGAATCCTACACGGCTTTGCCCTTTGGGCAGCGCCCGAGGCCGGAGCGGCCGATTCTGCGTCCCGCGTATCAGGGGTCTAACCCGATCAGTGACGTCTGGAGCCTGGAAGCGCTCCGGCGCGTCGCAACTTACTTGAGACGCGCGGTGGCAGACCCTGAGGACGACGAAGCGCGCGCCGGGATGTTGCTGGCCTCTGCGTATGCGGGAATTGGATTCGGAAATGCCGGTGTGCATTTACCGCACGGCATGTCCTATCCAGTATCAGGCTTGGTGCGAGACTACCGGCCTCGGGGCTACGCGGTGGATCATCCCATAGTACCGCATGGAATCTCGGTGATTCTCAATGCGCCGGCGGTCTACCGTTTCACGGCGCCGGCGTCTCCGGAGCGGCACCTGACGGCAGCGGGGATACTCGGCGCCAAGATCAATGGCGCGCGGCCGGAAGACGCAGGCAAGATTCTCGCAGACCGGATTGTCGATTTCATGCATGAGCTTGAGGTCCCCAACGGGCTGCGGGACCTCGGTTATCAATCCGGGGACATCCCGGCGCTCGTGGAAGGCACACTGCCTCAGCACCGCGTCACCAAGCTTTCTCCTCGCCCTGCCGGGCAGGACGATTTGGCCCGGCTTTTTGAAGAGGCCATGACTGCTTGGTGATGGCATTTCTTGGTTCAGCCGCGCGGGTTGGCGCACACTTCGCATAAAAATAACGTAGGGTCGCCGCTTGCTGCGCCTGAGGGCACGCCATGGCGTGCCCCTACAAACAACTTCGCAACTCGCTAATTTTCACGGTAGCCATCAAGAATGCCTACTACTCCCACCCGTGTGGTTGTCTCATCACCGGCGTGGCGAATTCAGGATTGCTCCGCCGAAAATAAGAGAGAGCGCGTGATCCCATACAGTAATCGAACTAATCAGCCGATTTCGGCGGCCTGGGTTCCTCATGGTGGCATGAGCCTCGCGCGGCAAATACGACGATTACCAACTGAACCGTAACAACGACAGCCCTTGCGGGGGAAGCACGAAGTTAAGCTTTACAGAACCATTCTCAGTATACACCCAGCGGAGAGACGTGAGCAGATGCAACCGGCCTGCGGCCTTCAGGCGCGCGGCCTGCGCCGGGGAAGGATTCTGCGACGCCGCCAGCGCCAGCTCTCCGTGCAGGAGCGGCTCCTACCGGCAACGCAATGGTGGAGCGTATCTCAACAGCAGTCCCCATCAAACCATAGCGTGGAGGAGCGCCAGAAAGCACTGTTTTGCGACGCGTTGCCGTTATAATGCCAAGGAATGGTGTAAGGTTTGCAGCATCGTGTCGCGCCGGAGATGTATTTCCTCGAGTGGGAAGAGAAGGTCCACTCTCAGTTCAGTTCCATGACGGGCGT
>JBOGJX010000160.1:0-15927 GCA_050745285.1 Terriglobia bacterium | reverse complement strand
ATAGCAGATACCCAATGAAGCTACAACACTACTTAACCTGGTATTACTAATCTGCGAGAAGAGTTTTGGCTATTTTCATGGCAGCGAATCCTCTGCTTTTGTGTGGAATTAGCAACTTGCGAGGTTCGTCGCCGGCCGCCGCGGCGGCCTCCTCAGAATGATACGCTCGCAAACTTTTCCGGCAACCCAGCAGGAGTGGCAACGCTTTTCAATGGATCAATGAGACAATCGCTCAATGAATCAATCTTCCCGCCGCCCCAAACTCGGGCAGCATTTCCTGCATCAGGAGGGCTTCTGCCGCCGCATCGCGGGCTCGCTGCCGATCGAGCCGGACGATCTGCTCGTGGAAATAGGTTCGGGCCACGGTGATATGACCCGGCTTCTCGCCGACCGCTGCAGTAATCTCACGGCGGTTGAAATTGATCCTGCGCTCGCGGCGGCATTGCGAGCTGAATTTCAAGGCGATGACCGGGTTGAGATCATCGAGCAGGATATTCTGCAGGTCGGCCTCGATGACCTGTGCAGGCGGCGCCGGGCGGAGCAGTGTTGTGTATTCGGCAATCTCCCCTACTACATCACTTCACCCATTCTGCACCGTCTGTTTGCGGCGCGCGCCCGAATCCGGCACATGACGCTTCTTGTGCAACTCGAGGTTGCCAGGCGTCTTACCGCGCAGCCTGGCCACAGGGATTACGGCTACCTGAGCGTATTGGTTCAGTGCTCGTCGCGCCCGCGAATCCTTTTCGAGGTTCCCCCAGGCGCGTTCTCTCCGCCCCCAAAGGTCGATTCTGCCCTCGTGGATTTCCCAATGGCTTCGCGGTTCCCGGAGTGGGATGAAGGAACCCTCGCCGGGTTTCTGCGCTTTGTGCAGCGGTGTTTTGCCCAGAAACGAAAAAGCCTGTTGAATAACCTCTTGCCATCCTGCCCCCGGACGCGCATCCAGCAGACGATTGAATCCCTCGATTTCAGTCCTTCCATCCGCGCCGAGCAACTGGACCTTGAGCAGCTCGCAAGTGTTTTTTTTGCCTTGAAGTAAAACCGGAATGGAAAGAGGGGCCGCCACGGCACGGATCATGTGCCGCGGTGACACCTTAACGGAGGGCTATCGAACCCATTCCGACCAACCCTGCATCTAAACGACTGGATTTTCTAATAGGAGTTGAAGTATGGTTCAGGTGCAATAAATAGAAGAAATGGTCTCTTTGAGACGGCGTTTTGGAGAGCATAAAAGCGCCCGCTAATGCGCGTCCGAGCCGGGAAACACGAGGTCAACCACTCATGGCCACTAAAGACAAGATGCCATCGGAATTTTCCGAGCTTCCGATCCTGCCCGTCCGCGAGACGGTGTTGTTCCCCAATGCCATTTTGCCGCTGACGGTGGGCCGCGAAAGCTCTCTGAAGCTGATTGGTGATTTAAAAGAGGAGGACAAATTTATTGGGGTTGTTGCGCAGCGTGACCCGCGCGTGGATAACCCGCAGCCGGTCGATCTGTACCAGATCGGCACGGCGGCTTATATCCATAAAATCATCAAGCTGCCCAGCCAGAATTTGTTCATTTTCGTCGAGGGGTTGCAACGCATCGCGGTGGAAGAAGTCATCGGCATGGACCCGTACCTCCGTGCCAAGGTGAAGGCGCTTGAGGACGTTATTCCACCCGGCGACACGCCCGGCTTTGACGCTCTGGTGCGCAGCGTGACCACGCTATTCCAGCAAGTAGTGCAGCTCTCTCCGAGCCTTTCGGACGATCTTCAGACCGTGGTGATGAATATCGAGGACCCGGCGCGGCTCGCGGATTTCATTGCCGCCAATCTGCCGTCCGTTTCCAATACAGAAAAGCAGGAGCTGCTCGAGAGCCTCGACCTGTCTTCGCGGCTTGAGCGGCTCAATCGCCATCTCGCGCGTGAGATGGAAGTGCAACAGTTACGCTCGAAGATTCAATCCGACGTGCAGGACCAGGTGACGGCGAGCCAGCGCGAGTATTATCTGCGCGAACAGATGAAGGCTATCCAGAAGGAGTTGGGAGAGGCTGACGAACAGCACGAAATCGAGGAGCTGCGCCAGAAAATCGAAGGCGCGGGCATGACGGAAGAGGCTAAGAAAGAGGCCCTGCGCGAGCTCGGCCGCCTGGCAAAGATGAACCCCGCGGCGGCCGACTATCACGTCACGCGCACGTATCTCGACTGGCTGGTTGTGCTGCCCTGGAGTAAAGTGAGCGAGCTGAGGGTGGACTTGCGCAAGGCTAAGGACGTGCTTGACGCGGACCACTACGACCTTGAGAAGATCAAGGAACGCATCCTGGATTATCTCGCGGTGCTGCAATTGAAGCCGCACTTAAAAGGTCCCATCCTGTGCCTGGTGGGAGCGCCGGGCGTGGGCAAGACGTCGCTGGCAAAGTCGATTGCCAAGTCGCTCGATCGCAAGTTCGTGCGAATGTCGCTCGGGGGCATTCACGATGAGGCGGAGATCCGCGGCCACCGGCGGACCTATATTGGCGCCCTGCCCGGCCAGATCATTCATGGCATCCGGCGGGCCGAAACGCGCGATCCGGTCTTTGTGTTGGACGAAGTGGACAAGATTGGGCATGACTTTCGCGGCGACCCGTCCTCGGCCCTGCTAGAAGTGCTTGACCCCGAGCAGAATGCCACGTTCCGCGACAATTATCTGGACGTGCAGTTTGACCTCTCCAAGGTGCTCTTCATCTGCACCGCCAACGTGCTCGATACGATTCCGCCCGCGCTGCTCGACCGCATGGAGGTCCTGGAATTGCAGGGATACACGGAGCAGGAGAAGATCGAGATCGCCTTCCGCCACCTGATCCCTAAACAGACGGAAGCACATGGCATCACCAACGAGGAGCAGATTGAGTTCACGCGCGAGGGTCTGTCTTTTGTGATTCAGCATTACACCCGCGAAGCCGGCGTGCGCAACCTCGAGCGTGAGCTGGCCACCCTCTGCCGGAAGCAGGCCCGCCGAATTGCGGAGGGAGGGACGGAGAAGCTCGTGGTGACACCGCATAACGTTCCGGAATTTCTCGGCGTGCCGCGCTTCCGCCCGGAGATGGAAATCGTGGAGCGTACGCGGAAGCCTGGCGTTGCCATCGGCCTGGCTTGGACGCCTACGGGCGGCGACGTGCTTTTCGTTGAAGCGACCATCATGAAAGGGGGAAAGAACTTTACCATGACGGGTCATGTCGGGCAGGTTATGGCGGAATCCATGCAGGCCGCGCTCGCGTGGGTTCGGGGTCACGCCGCCGAGTACGACATTGACCCTGACTTCTTCCAGAATTCGGATATCCATGTCCATGTGCCCGCCGGAGCCATCCCGAAAGACGGCCCCTCGGCCGGCGTCACCATGGTGACGGCGCTGGTCTCCGCGCTTACCCGCCGCCCGCTGCGGGAGCGGCTGGCGATGACCGGTGAAATCACCCTCAGCGGCCAGGTGCTGCCCATCGGCGGCGTCAAGGAAAAGGTGTTGGCGGCCAAGCGTGCTGGCGTGCTCACCGTCCTTATGCCCGCGGAAAATGAGCCAAATGCTCGCGAGGATCTGCCGCCGGAGCTGCTGGGCGATCTGAGTCTCCACTATGTCAGGACGATCCGAGAGGTGCTGGACCTGGCGCTTGAACCGGATCCAGTTCCCATTCAAGACCCCAAGCCCACTCGTGAAGTTGCCTTTGCCCAGCCCGCCGCAGGGCCGCCGAATTAAGGCAGCGGCAAGTGACAAGAGACGAGTGATGAGATTCGCATTTCCATACAGCACCCGAACCCGCGGCGTCCCCGTCGCCAGGTCGATCTGACCGGTTATTTAGCGGACACCACATTAGCAGCTTTCTGCTGAAGGCTGACGACTGAAGGCTGATAGCTTTTTCTTGTCACTTGTTACTTGTCACTTGTCTCCATCTTGACGGCGTCCAAGCCATCCTCTAAGGTATGTAATGCATTGAACAGAAGGGAGAACCCATTGGAATGAGAATCGTTTTTGTGGCTTCAGAATGCGTCCCGTTCGCCAAGACGGGCGGTCTTGCCGACGTTGTGGGCGCGCTGCCGGAGGCGCTGGCCGTATTGGGTCATGAGGTGGAGGTCATCATTCCCCGCTATCGGATGACTCAACCGGGCGCTGTCGAACCAAACGCTTCGGGCATCACCCTTCCCTTGCGGTCCGGATTCAAGTTTGCCTCCCTACAACGTGGTGCAGTTATCAAGGGGGTGAAACATTACCTCGTGGAATGTCCCGAGCTGTTTGACCGCGGCGGCCTCTACCAGTCGAAGGACGGCCAGGATTACCCGGATAACCCCTTGCGCTTTGCTGCGTTCTCGCTCGCGGCGCTCGAAGGCATGAAGCGCCTTGGAAATCCTCCTGACGTGATTCATTGCCACGACTGGCAAACGTCGCTCGTTCCCATCTATCTCAAGAAGCTTTACGCGCAAGATCCGTTTTTCCGGCGCGCGTCCACCATGCTGACGGTTCACAACCTCGGCTATCAAGGGCTTTTCCCGGCAGAGGTCTTGCCGCAGATTTCGCTCGACGCGGGCCTATTCAATATTGACGGCATGGAATTTTTTGGCAGGGTCAATTATCTGAAGGGCGGCCTCATTTTCTCAGACTTTATCACCACCGTGAGCCGCCGCTACGCTGCGGAAATCCAGACCGCGGAATTCGGCTATGGTCTCGAGGGCGTGTTGCGCAGCCGCGCCAACCGCTTAGAAGGCATTCTGAACGGGGTGGACTACGATGCCTGGAATCCCGCCACGGACAAACTCATTCCTGCGCAATATACGGCGGCAAACACGGCGGGGAAACTGGCATGTAAGAAGGCCCTGCTCGCGCGCATGGGTGTCTCAAACCCGGTCTTGAGTTACCCGGTGATCGGCATTGTTTCGCGCTTCGCCGCGCAAAAGGGTTTTGATCTGATCGCGCACCTGGCAGAAAAGCTGGTACGGATGGACATCTATGTGGTCGCGCTCGGAGCGGGCGAGCCGCAGTATGAGCAGTTGTTCCGCCAGCTCGCGGCAGACTACCCGCAGAAGTTTTTGGTGAAGGTGGCTTACGATAACGAGCTCGCCCACCAGATCGAGGCTGGGGCCGAGATTTTCCTGATGCCTTCGCGCTATGAGCCTTGCGGGCTGAACCAGATTTACAGCCTGAAGTATGGCACGGCGCCAGTGGTCCGGGCGACGGGCGGACTGGATGATACCATCCAGGAGTTTGACGGGCATGAAGGAACGGGCTTCAAGTTTGAGGACTATTCCGCCTTGGCTTTGCTCGACGCATTGGAGAAGGCCATCGGCGTCTACCGCCAACCGGCGGCCTGGCAGCGGCTGATGCAGAATGGCATGGCCAAGGATTTCTCCTGGACCGTGTCCGCTAAGTCCTATGCCGGGATTTATGAGCGGCTGAGCGCTAAGAACGCCGCCGCACAGAACGCCGCAAAGACCGCTACAGAGGCCGCCGATAGAACCAAGCTCCCATCCTGAACATCCAATCAGGTACAGTGGATTCGTACATCAAAGAGATAAACGTTGGAGGAGTTTATGGCAGGTAATAACATGATTGAGTTTACTGATCAAAATTTTGAGGAACAGGTGCTGAAGTCTCCCAAGCCGGTTCTGGTAGATTTCTGGGCGCCTTGGTGCGCGCCTTGCCGGATGATGGGCCCAACCGTGGAAGCTGTGGCGAGCGATTACGCGGACCGCGCTATCGTGGGCAAGCTCAACGTGGATGACAACCAGGCCATCGCGGGCAAGTACAATATCCGGGGCATTCCATCGCTCTTACTTTTTAAGGGTGGAGAAGTCCAGGAGCAGGTGGTTGGAGCAACGTCCAAGGATGTCATCATCAAGATGATCGACAAGCACATCTAGCCGCGGGGCGCCACATCCGCCGCATCGGGCTGCCGCGGCTTCCCCTAGTTGCCGCAGACGGCCGCCGGAAAGAGGGGCGTAAATCCAAGGCAATTCCCAGGGTTTCTTCACGCAACCGGGCACTGTCCCCCTCTTCATTCTGCCGCAAATCATTAAATTTAAGGTAAAATAAGCAACGGCTCTGCCGTGCGCGCGAGCGTCTCCCGATATGAAAAAAAGCACAGTCTTAGTGGGCGTTCAGTGGGGTGATGAAGGCAAGGGCAAGGTCGTGGACGCGCTGGCGGACCAGTTTGATATTGTGGCGCGCTTTCAGGGCGGAGCAAACGCCGGCCATACGGTGGTTGTGGATGGCCAGAAGTTCATCCTCCAGCTTATACCGAGCGGCATTTTGAGGCCTCAGAAAGAGGCGGTCATTGGCAATGGCGTCGTGCTGGATCCCCAGGCGTTACTCCAGGAATTAGAGGCCATCGAGAGCGCCGGCGTTCGCGTGGGAGACCGCCTTCGCATCAGCGACCGCTGCCACCTGATTCTTCCGTACCATCGTATGCACGAGCGCGCCGCCGAGGCCGCGCGCGGCGAGGGGAAAATCGGCACCACCTCAAAGGGAATTGGCCCCTCCTACGAAGACAAAGCCGCGCGGCGCGGGCTTCGTTGCTGCGACTTGCGCCAACCCGCCCTCTTCCGCCAAAAATGCAAGGAGGCGCTGATCGAAAAAAATCGGTACGCGGCAGCCGTTTCCGGCGAAGTTGTTTTAGATGTGGATGCGCTGGTTGAGAATATCTGGTCCACCGCGCAGCAAATCGTTCCCTACACCACGGATGTTTCTTACTTTCTTAATCGGGAGATGGATCGCGGCAAGACGGTGCTCTTCGAGGGCGCCCAGGGAACCCTGCTGGACTTAGACCACGGGACGTATCCGTTCGTCACTTCATCCAGCGCCGCCGCGGGTGGCGCGTGCACCGGAACGGGCGTGGGGCCAACGCGCATCGGGTCCGTGATCGGAGTTTCGAAGGCATACGCCACACGGGTCGGGAGTGGTCCGTTTCCTACCGAAGCCGCGGACGAAGGAGCAGAAGTGCTGCGCGAGCGCGGCAGCGAATACGGCGCCGTCACCGGGCGCCCCAGGCGCTGCGGTTGGTTTGATGTGCCTGCCGCCCGCTACAGCGCGAGCCTTAACCATCTCAGCGCGCTCATCATTACCAAGCTTGATATTCTGGATCATCTGGCGGAGATTCCGGTGGGAGTGGAATACGAATTGGACGGTCAACCCTATCCGGGCTTTCCGGCCGAGGTCGAGATCCTCGATCGGATCAATGTGCGACTTGAGACGTTGCCAGGGTGGCAGCAATCCACCTTCGGGCTGCGCGATTATTCCCAGCTTCCTCCCAACGCGAAGGCATATCTGCGGTTTCTGGAAGAGCAAGTGGGCGTCGAAATCGCTATGATTTCTACCGGCCCGGGCCGCGACCAAACGATCTGGATGGAAAGCGGCGAATGGATGAGCCGGGTGGCATTAAAGCAATAGACGAAAAGTAAAAGTCAAAGGTCAAAACGTGCGCATCCCAGAATTGCCTGAATGGCCTCCCTCGGCAACCTGCCATCGCAGATCCTTGCAATGACCCTCATTCTTGAACAGGCTCTCGAAATCGTCCGGAAGAATCTCGACCTCGCTGTACCTGCTCTACCCACCGAAACACTGCCGATTGAGAGTGTTCTTGGCCGCGTGCTTGCTGAAGATGCCAGCGCCGACCGTGACTATCCGCCCTTTCGGCGCTCCGCGCGCGATGGATATGCCGTGCGTTCCGCGGATGCTGGCGCCGTACCCATCACGCTTCGCTCGGTGGGTGAGTCAAGGGCTGGCGGGTTCTTTCGCGGCGTGGTGCAACCCGGCGAATGCGTGAACATCATGACGGGGGCTCCGGTGCCCGAGGGCGCTGACGCCGTGGTGATGGTGGAGCATACGCGTTCGGAAGGCACGGGCATCACTCTTCTGCGGGCGGCAGAGGGGCTGGATAACATTGTGCCTCGGGGAAGTGAGGCGGCGGCCGGCGCCGTGGTGCTCCGGCGCGGGCAGCGGGTGGACGCCGGAATGCTGGGCCTGCTGGCATCGATCGGCAGGGCGGAAGTGCGCGTTTTCCGCCAGCCCGAAGTGGCCATCCTTCCCACCGGTGACGAACTGGTTCCGCTTGGGACCAATCCCGAATGGTTCCAGATTCGCAACAGCAACTCATATTCCATTGCCGCGCAGGTAGCGCTGGCCGGAGGCCGCGCGCGGCCTCTCGGCATCGCGCCGGATGAAGTGGGGGCGCTGCGGCGGATGATCCTCGATGGCCTGCAGTCTGAACTGTTGCTTCTGAGCGGCGGCGTCTCAGCGGGCAAATACGATCAGGTGGAGACGGTTCTATCTGATCTTGGGGCGGAGTTTTATTTTGATAGCGTTGCCATCCGCCCCGGAAAACCCGTCGTCTTTGGGCGCGTTAAGGATAAGTTCTTTTTCGGGCTGCCCGGCAATCCGATCTCCACCTATGTGACCTTTGAAGTCTTTGGACGGCCTACCATCGCTTCGCTCTCGGGCGCCGGATTTACAGCGCCAATCCTTCTGGGAGCGCGTCTGGCGAGACCGGTGAAACGCAGGGAAGGATTGACAGCTTTTGTTCCTGCGCGCATCGAACAAACCGGCGGAGCGCCTGTCGTTGCGCCCGTGGCCTGGCAAGGTTCGGGCGATGTCGCGGGGTTTGTCGCCGCAAACTGTTTTATTCTGCTTTACCCCGACCGCGAGTCACCCCAGGCGGGTGACTGGGTGGACGTCATGCCGAAAACGCAGTGACAAGAGACAAGTGACGGGATGGCCTTTTCGAGGTTTAGGGTGTAGCGATGGTAGCCACGGCGCGAGGCGAATACAGAAGTGGAAACGCTTGTTACGGCGGGGTTAAAACCCCGCCCTCCCGTTGTGATAGCCTAGCGTGGTGAGAAATCCGGGCTAAACTCCTGGATGACAGATATAAGTTTTCGGGATAGACTTTTCACCTTTGGATCCTCACGTCCGGGAGGAATGAACCGTGACTTACGACACGATTGTTTGTCTTCTAGCCGGAGGCGCTGGCGAACGCCTCTATCCTCTCACCCGCGACCGGGCTAAGCCCGCCGTTCCATTCGGAGGAGCTTATCGCATCGTTGATATTTCGCTCTCGAACTGCGTTAATTCCGACCTTCGCCGGATCTTTGTAGTGACGCAGTACAAGGCTCTTTCGCTCAATCGTCATCTGCGCGAGGGATGGAGCATCCTGGCGCACGAGTTGGGTGAGTTTGTTCAGGTGCTCCCACCCATGAAACGCGTGAGCGAGAGCTGGTATCAGGGGACGGCGGACGCGATCTACCAAAACCTGTATTCCATTGGGTCTGAGCCTTCAAAATACGTTCTGATCCTTTCGGGCGATCACGTCTACAAAATGGATTACCAGTTGATGATCAAGCGGCACGTTGAGACGGGCGCGGACGTGACCGTTGGGACAATCGAATTTGATCACGCGGAGGCGTCCCGGTTTGGTGTGGTCGAGGTCAATGCGGAGGGCCGCATTGTAGGCTGGCAGGAAAAACCGGAGCACCCGAAGCCTTCTCCTCACAATCCCTCGAAATGCCACGTTTCGATGGGCATCTATTGCTTCAATCGCGAGTTGCTGATTGATGCTACGGCGGCGGACGCCGAGGACGCCGCCTCACATCACGACTTCGGTCATGACGTGATTCCGCGGCTCATCGAATCCCACCGTGTTTATTCCTATAACTTTGTGGATGAGAACCAGAAGGAAGCTCAATATTGGCGGGATATCGGAACGATCGAGGCGTATTACGAAGCGAACATGGACCTGGTCTCCGTTGCGCCGGTGTTCAACCTTTATGACAGGCATTGGCCCCTGCGAACCTATCAGCGACAGTATCCGCCGGTCAAGTTTGTCTTCGGACAGGAGGACCGCAGGGGCACGGCCGTGGATTCGATTGTCTCGATGGGGTCTATCATTTCGGGAGGGCAGGTTGAGCGGTCCGTGCTTTCCTTTGACGTGCGGGTGAACAGCTACAGCCACGTCGAAAACTCCATTCTGTTTCCGCACGTTCAGATTGGCCGCAAGTCGAAAATCCGGCGGGCAATCATTGACCGCCATATCAGCATTCCTCCGAGCTCCGTGATTGGCTATGACCTCGACGAAGACCGCAAGAAGTACCACGTGACCGAAAGCGGTATCGTGGTGGTGGTTCCGGAAACCCGACCCTACGAAGACCCGGAATGACCCGGTTATGAGAATAGCCCAAACCTAACGTAGGGGCGTATGGCATGCGTCTTCTCTGGCCGAGCGCCGCTCGCCCCACCACAAGATAGAATCGGTTGGTTATGGTAGGGGCACGCCATGGCGTGCCCTTGGGCGCGGCAAGCAGCGATTTATCCAGGTGGCGCGCCGAAGGCGCATGAGGTCTGTCATGAAGGTTTGACGGTTCTCTTTGCGTGGCTTGCAGCCCGCAGTGTTCCAACGTAATGGTCCGCCTCGCGCGTGGGCTTGGGAATTCTGTATCCGTCCACGCACTGCTTGACGATGCGTACGGCAGTTTCCAGACACACACGGTTCCCCACCGTCACGTAAATGGGCTGGACGCCTTCACGCGTCCGCAGCACCGTGCCCACGCATTCCCCCTTGAAAATCAAGGGGGCCGTCGATCCTGCCATCTGGCCGGCCTCCCGGTGCTTTCCCACCAGCAGGGACTTTCCGCAGCCGATCACGGGCTTGTCAAAGAGCACGCCGATGTGGCAGGCAATGCCAAAAAAGCGTGGGTGGGCGCGGCCGTGTCCGTCAATCATAATGAGATCCGGCTCGGTTTCCAGTTTAGCGAACGCCGCCAGAAGCACAGGGCTCTCGCGGAAGGAGAGCAGGCCCGGAATGTAGGGGAAGCGCAACCGGCGGCGCGCCCACCTCCGCTCAACCTCCTCAAGCGATGGAAAGCGGTAGACGATAACCCCCGCAAAGGCGATCTGCGTTTCGGGGTCAAAGGCCATGTCAGCGCCCGCCACCGTGCGAATCTCACCGAACAGGTCTTCCTCCATAACGCGGTCGCGCATGCCCTCCTGCCAGCGTATGGCTTCACGCGGCGTCAAGTTCCATCGGGTGCTGACCTTCGGTTTCATCTGTCACCATTCTAACGCATCGCCGGGACGAACGACGGGAGCGGTTGGACAGAACTTGTGTTTCTATGGTACGAACTCCAGTGGAGATCCCGCGGTACTCAATTGAAAATGCGTATAAACTGATCACATCAATTGTACAATCAAAGAATGGATCCTCATCCGGTTGACTGATGAGCGGTGGACCCACATTACGGAGGAACATTGTGAGCTGGCTGGAATGCGCTACGAGGTATTGGAAACGGCGCTCGAGCCAGATCGGATTCACATGGGAAAGGCGGGGGAACGGCTCGCAGCAAAGGAAGTTGAGCCGGGCAAATGGTTGGTTTGCGTATATCGTGAACTCGTAGACGATGGGTTTGTAATCACAGCGTTTTTAACCCGGAGAGCAGCTTCCTTGGAAAGGAGGGAGCAATGTTGGCCTTAGCCGAGGTTCAGAATTATCTTAAATTGCTCACAAACGTGAAGGAGTCTCCGCAAGGTTCCGTATGGCTATCCTACGACACCGAGGCGGATGCCCTGTATGTAAATTATAAGAAGCCTAGCCATGCCACTGATAGCGAATTAACGGACGACGATGTGATCGTCCGGTGTGAAGGGGACCGCATCGTTGGATTTACCGTCTTGCACGCCAGCCAGCGATAGTCCTTTTGCGTTTTTGGCTGGAGGAGCGCCTGCTTGGATCGTGGTACCCCGCCGCCCGCTCACATCTTCCACTCTTGGCTAATGCGAATGCAAAACTTTTTTCTTGCGGGGGCCCCAGTTCGCGGTAAACTGCTAGTCTTTGTAGTAATAAGGGAGTTTTGACATCGGTGATTCGAGGAAGGAAGCGAAATCATGGCGAAGGTATATGACGCGGTCGTTGTCGGCTCAGGCGCGGCGGGAGGCATGGCGGCGACGGAGATGTGTTTGAAGGGCATGAAGGTTCTGATGCTGGAGGCGGGCCCGGACCTCGACATCGCCACGGCCTTCCATCACCACGCGAAGCCCTATCAGTTTCCGTTCCGGGGGGAGATTCGCCCCCGCGAAAGCGCGAAGTACAACTATTGCGCGAACGAATGGAACAAGCCGCACTTCGTCAACGAGCTTGAAAATCCTTACACCGGGAAAAAGTTCGTGTGGGTGCGGGCCCGCGCGGTGGGCGGCAAGACGCTGCACTGGGGTCTTGTCTCGCTCCGCTTCAGCCCGCGCGATTTCCAGGCCGCCCGCTATGACGGTTACGGAGAGAACTGGCCCATTACTTATGACGATGCCGCTCCCTATTACGAGCGCGTCGAGAAAATGATTGGCGTTTGCGGCGTCGCGGATCACCTGGAAAATAATCCCGACAGTTCCTTCCTCAAGCCCGTTCCGTTCACTTGTCCGGAGGCAATTTTCAAGAAGACCATCGAGTCCCATATCCCCGAGCGGCATGTGATCCACGGCCGCTCGGCTGTGGCGACGGAGCCTATCAACGGGCGCGTTCCGTGCCACTATTGCGGGCATTGCGGAAGGGTATGCAACGTGGCGGCGTCTTTCAGCTCGAAGGGCGTTTTGCTTCCTATTGCCATGAAGACCGGCAACCTGACGCTCCAGAGTAACGCGGTGGCGTGGCGAGTTCTGCTCGACTCAGAAGGCAAGGCCAAGAGCGTTCTGTATGTGGACCGCATGACGCGCCGACCGCAGGAAGCGTTTGGCAAGGTGATTGTGCTTGGCGCGGGCAGCCTGGAATCCACGCGCATTCTTCTCAACTCGAAGAGCGAGCAGTATCCCGACGGCTTAGCCAATTCGAGCGGCGCGCTGGGGAAATACTTTTGCGAACAGATCATGGCCGGGGACATTATGGGCATTGTGCCGCAGCTTCGCGGCAACAAGAACACCGCCGGAGACGCAAAACCGGATGGGACGGGGATTTACATCCCGCGCTTCCGGAATCTGGGCGGTAAGCGGAAGGATTTCATCCGGGGTTACGGATTCGAAGGCGGCGGGGGCAGCTCCGAATTCCCCGGTTTCGCCCGCAAGCTCCCGGGTTTTGGCGCGAAGTTCAAGGAAGACATCAAGAAGAATTACGCGACCATTTTCTCCATGGGCTCGTTTGGCGAAATACTGCCGCGCGCCGAGAACTATGTGGAGATTGATCCCGTCGTGAGGGATGCCTGGGGCATTCCGGTGCTCAAGTTCAATATTGAGTGGGGTCCTAACGAGTTGGCCATGGCCAAGGACATGATTGAGACGCAGCGGGAAATGTTCAAGGTGGCGGGTATCGAAGTGCTCAGCGAGCGTACCAAGCCGCTGCCTCCGGGCTGGAGCATCCATGAGGCGGGAACCGCGCGCATGGGGGATGATCCGAAAAAATCGGTCCTTAACAAATACAACCAGACTCACGACATCAAGAACCTCTTCGTCACGGACGCCTCGAGCTTTGTCAACTCATCGGAGAAGAACCCGACGCTTACCATTATGACGCTCGCCATGCGGGCCGCCGACCACATCGCCGAGCAGATGAAGCACGGCGACTTCAGTTAATTTGCGGCGGCGTTTCTCGCTCATGGCTGTCCATCGTCGCAGCGCCTCTACGCAATAGAGGACGGCACAGCCGCAGGCCGCATCCAAAAATCTGGGACGTAATTTGGCTAGCTTTGGCGCTCGCTGTTCCCCCCTGATTGACACCCTCCCTACTGCGGCTGCACGAGGCCTTTCTTCACCGCGTAAAGCACCACCTCAGCGGTGCGGTGCAATCCCAGGGTTTCCATCATTCGTGCGCGGTGCACGGCGACGGTGTTCACGCTGATGTTGAGGAGCGCCGCCACTTCTTTATTGGATTTTCCCTGGGCGATCAATTGCAGCACTTCCTTTTCACGCAGCGAGAGCTGCTCGTAGGGGTCCTGACTTTCGTCGTGTATTGTGCCGGACCTTAACCCTTCAATCACCAGGTTTGAGATCCCCGGGCTCATATAAGCCTTTCCTTCGGCGAGCGAAATCACGGCTCGTGTCAAGTCGAGCTCAATCGCGTCTTTCATCATATAGCCCTTGGCCCCGATGGCGAACGCCTTGCGCACGTAGGCTTCGTTTGAATACATGCTGAGAATCAGGATCTTGATTTCGGGATTGGCCTTCAGAATCTCCCCGGCTGCTTCAATGCCGCCCAATTCGGGCATGGAAAGGTCGAGCACCGCTACATCCGGCCGGAGCTCCTTCGCCAGCTCCATGGCGCGCACGCCGGTCGCCGCCTCGCCCACTACGTTGATGCGAGGATCGTCTTCCAATATTCTGCGGAAGCCCTGGCGAACCAGTGTATGATCGTCCGCCAGAAGAACGCGTATTTTCTTACCCGTCTCAGATGTCATCATGATCTCACTTTCTGCTCCAGGGGCTCGGGTTGGCTTTTGGCGGTCGGACTTACCGGGCGCACCGGAACGCGAACACTCACGATCGTGCCTTGGCCCGGCGCGGAGCGCAAATACAGGGCGCCGTTCAAGCGCTGGGCGCGCTCGTGCATTCCCATCAACCCGAATCCTTCGCCGGACGCCTGGTCCATCTCCGCGCTGGTGGAAAACCCTCGCCCCAGATCTCTGACTTCAACGCTCAAAAAGGCATCGTCCTGGGCCATGGCAACCCACGCCTCGGTGGCCTCGGAATGGCGCGCGACGTTGCTCAGCGCCTCTTGTACGATACGGTACACGTGGATTGCATCGCCGCCGGGGAAGCTGATCTCTTCGGGTTCTCCCTCCAGGTGAACCGTGATGCCGGTTTGCCGCGAGAACTGATCCGTAAACCACTCCAGAGTCTTCCCAAGCCCGAAATCATCAAGGATCGCAGGGCGCAACATCTGGGAACGGTCACGGATGTTCTGCAAGGTCTCCTCGACAACGCCCTTCACTTCCTGAATACCATTCAACGCGGGAAGGGAGGCCGGATCAGCCTTTTGCCCTGCACGGTTCAGCATAATGCCAATTGCCGTTAAAATCTGCCCAAATTCATCGTGCAGGTCGCGCGCCACCTGCCGCAGAGTGTCCTCCTGAACATCAATCAGCTTCCATGAGAGCTTGCGGAGTTGCTCGGATTGCGCTTGCAACCTCTGTGCCAGTTGACCCAGACGCTCAAAGGTTTTGCGGTTCGCCTGAAACGTGTAAAGGCCAGTCGCGATAGCGAGCAACAGCAGAATACCTAGCAGAATGAAGTTGTTCCGTTTGAAGCTTCCGTAGACGCGGTTGATCCTCCGCGCCGCGTCAATCTGGGCTTGCTCGTTGAGCCGCAACAAGTCTGCGACGGTTCCAACCAGCACCGCATTTTCTCTTTGCAGGCCATTTTGGATGAGGTTGCGGGCGCTTGCCTCGTTGCCTTGCTGGGCGAGATAGAACGCCTGATCCACGCCTTGCCAGAAGGTGTCTAACTCCCTGCGTAGCTCCGCGGTCTTGTCGTCTGTTGCGGCCGTCCTCACCGTATATTGTGTTTCGAGGGCCAGGGCATTTGAAGTGTCTCCGTGCAGGCGGTTAAATGTCGCCTGCCAGTCCAAAACCGGGTGTTGCGCCTCCTTCAGAGTCATATCACGGAGTAGAATTCCCAACTGATGGATATTATCCTGTAAGCGCGAGAGCACGATCGATGCCCGTCGGTTCCGTTGCACCACGTTCATCTGGTAGTTCTCGAGCCAGCGGATTTGGTGAATGCTATAAACGGCGAACACAATGAAGATGGAGAGGATGATGCAAAGCCCCATCCAGAGCCGGGCGGAGGGCGAAGGTATCTTGGCGAGAGGGTCGGGTTCATGGGGGGCCGTTTGCATGGGTGAAGAGCCTCAACCTGAATTATTCCTAAGCTTGATCTGGAGACCGGAAAGGCGGGGGTTTAACCCCGCCGAAGAATGGCGCTTCGATTGTGTATTTGTCTCGCATCCCGAACGGCTCGTTACAACGAGCC
>JBOGJX010000159.1:0-19753 GCA_050745285.1 Terriglobia bacterium | reverse complement strand
GCGGCAAAACAGAGGATGCTCTCATTGCCTATACTTACGTGCAGTATCTGCATACGGGCGATGCGAGCTGGCCGCTGTTATTCCCGATGGTCAAAAGTGTAGTCAAGGCCATGGACGCGCTTCAGGCGTTCGCGCCCAAAGGCTGGGGCCGGCCCATTAACAAATTTATTGTCACTGGCGCTTCCAAGCGCGGCTGGACCACGTGGCTGACTGCCGCCACGGGCGACCCCAGGGTTGTTGCGATCATGCCGATGGTGATTAACACGCTCAATATGATTCCTCAGATGAAGCACCAACTGGCCGACTACGGAAGTTACAGCGCGGAGATCGCTGATTACGTGAACGCGGGGCTGCTGAAGCCGAGTGTGCTAGATAGTCCCGCCGGCCGCCGCCTGTGGAGCATGGTTGATCCCTACACGTACCGGCGCCAACTGACCCTGCCCAAGCTCATCATCAACGCCACCAACGATCCTTACTGGACCCAGGACGCTTTGAGCCTATATTGGAATGGCCTGCCGGGTGGCAAGTGGGTGCTCTATGTTCCCAACGCCGTCCATAACCTCAAACATAACCGCGAGCGGGTGCTCGATACCACGGGCGCCTTTGCCCGCCATATCGCTTCCTCCACACCCATGCCCCAACTCTCCTGGCAATACACCCACAATCGTAAGATGGTCCGCCTGACCATTCACGCGGATCAACCGCCAAGCGCGGCGCGCCTGTGGTTCACGCACAGCGCGAGCCTGGACTTTCGCCAGTCGCATTGGAGTTCTGTTCCAATGCGCCAGGTTGGCTCCGCGTTTGTGGGCGAGTATCCACGGCCCAGCAAAGACAACGTAGCAATATTTAGCGAAGTCGATTACACCTTTGAAGGCCGGCCATATACGTTGTCTACGCAGATTCGCATTGTTCCCGCGAAGCCCCCGGAGTAAACGGGTACTGGCGGAGAGGATGTAGCGCAGAGTTTTGCTGTTAAAACTCTGCGGCTTTTCTCGCGTGGATTCGGGCCATCGTCGGCCAGAAAGGCCGCAGACCTGAAGGGCACAGGTCTGCGCTACTTGCTCTTGGGATGTCATTCTGAGCCCTTCGGCTTCGCTCCGGGTAAACTCCGCGAGCAATCTGCTTTTGTGTTTAATCGGCGGCTTGCGAGATTCTTCGCCGCTCGCCGGGGCGTGCGTGAGATGCCCGCCACCGCGCCAGCGTTGTGATACACGGTACCACGTGGTAGCCTTGAATAACAGGAAGTAGCGAAGCGATTTCGGGGAAGGAATGAATCGTGAGCCGTACGTATGTAGTCGAAGCGCATTGGGACTCCGAGGCAGGCGTTTGGATTGCGGAAAGTGATGACGTTCCCGGCTTGGTGGCGGAAGCCGAATCACTGAATGCCCTCGTGGAGAAGATTCGCGTTTTAGCGCCAGAGCTTTTTGAACTAAACGGCGGACTAGAACCAGGGCAAAAGGTGGTCAACCTTCTTGTTCGCGCCCATCATGAACAGACGGCTTTGGTGTCTGTGGCGTCCTGATGGCGAGTTACACGCCCAGGCTGAAAGAAGTGCTTCGTGCCCACGGATGTTATTTTGAGCGTCCTGGTCATGGGGATCACGAATTCTAGTACAGCCCAATTACCCAGCGACGCTTCCCTGTGGATCACAAGATTCTATCCCGCCATACCGCCAATGCGGTTCTGAAACAGGCTGGCCTCCCCACACAATTCTGACGTTCTATGGTCACGCAGGATGCTCGCGGGTGGCGCATACATCCCTGCTTTTGGGATGTGTGCGAGCCCCCAATCTGATCGTCCGCGCGGGCTGAAGCTTTTTCTCCCGCGGATGCAGGCCATCAGAGGGAGGACCGCGGGGAAGCAGTGCTTCCCGTCGCGGTGGGTGAGGGCCTTTTCATGCTTTGCGGGTGGCGCCAAGCGACATGACCGGCTGTTAAACCACGATGCATCGTATGCGATCCCACACGTTGTAGGCGTAATAATCCACCCGGCAGGGATCGCGGCGGGGTGGCTGGGAGTTGCCCGCAGAGTCTACCGCCTTTGAAGCGAGTTCCACAACCCCCGGCTGGTTAAGCTCCAAGGCGGCGTTCCACCGCACCCAATCGTAGCGGCTGGAACCAGCATCGATGGTCGCAGGATGCCAGTGGCCTCCTCCGTCTCCGCTTACGTGGACGCTCGCAATCTTTCCGGAGCCCGACCAAGCCAAGCCGCCGGCCCGAAGCTTGCCCCGGCGCAAAACCGCTCCGTTGGCCGGGCTTGTGATCACCGATTTCACCTGAACCGGGGGCAGCGGCTTCCTTTGGACGGAGCCTGAAACTTCCCTCCAAAGTTCGAGATACGTGTTCCCCTCAGGTGGGAGGGGCGTTTGTGCGAGAGTGATTTTTTCGAGCCACTTCACGGAATTCACGCCATACCAGCCTGGGATCAAGGCTCGCCAAGGCGCGCCGTGGTTACGGCCCAGCGGACTTCCGTTCAGGCTGGTGGCCAGGAGTCCATCATTCATCAACCAACTAGTGGGCACGCTGCGAGCAAACCCATCCCGGCCGGCGAGATGCGCATACCGGCCCGTGGCTCTCGGTTTCGCCGGGGAGATGACGTCGTGCAAGGGCCAGCCCCGCCACAGTCCGTCGCTTACGAGGCTGACCGCCTTCACCGGATCACCGGCGCATTCGAGCACGGCTCCAATTCGCTTCTCCGGCAGGTGGCGGAGATCATCCATTCCCAAGCGCAGCGGCCTCTCGACCTCACCTTCAATCGCAATGAAAGGCTGCGCGGCCGCTTCCGGCGCCTCGAAATGATTGCGAATATAGAAATCCACGTTGCGGGTGTAACGGCCTTGCAAAGATGCCAAATCAAATTCAACCACGAGCGGAAACGAGGATGCGAAGTGATGATCGGCCCAGAGCCTGCGCACCGGCGAACTCAATGCCGCGGCCGAAGCAATGATGAAATCCCGTCTCCGCATGGCGCTATTATGAAAGCCAGTCCACAGAAGGGTCAACAAGAATCAGGGCCCGGCCACCCCTCCCCTGCGCTGGGCGCGGCCAGTAGCCCTCCTACGAACCACCGAAAAGTAGATGATCGCCAATTCCTCTTGTCTGATACTTTTTAACTTGGCATTTGGAAATAAATGTGAATAAATTACGAATCAGATGTGAATTATACTCGAATTTGGAGATTTTGCTGTTTGGTTCCGTTTCGCGCGTGACGGGCCGACCGACCCCGGCGCCCTGTATATTCCCGGTCCCGGCACGACTGCGAACAAAAACGAATGGAGAGATTACCAGGGTGAAGCAAGCTGGAACCACATTTTTTCTCCCACCGTGGTGAATGAGTTCCAGTTCGGGTACGTGGAGGAAGATAACTTCACGCAACCCTATCCGAGTGACGCCAAGTCGCTGGGGTTAAAGGGAGTTCCGCTAACGCAGTTTCCGACAATCTCCGCCTCGGACCTTGCCAATCTGGGCACTTGCGGATACTACACCGAGACGGACCGTCACTGGATTTGGAACGATGTGGTGGATATTCAAAAAGGACGCCACAGCCTCCACGTGGGAGGAGAGGCGATCCGGTACGTATTGCAGGACTACTGCCCCGGCGTATTGCCGGGCAGCTATTGTTTTTGCCCGAATTTCGCCTCGCTGCCGGACGCCAACCAAACGGGAATGTCTCTGGCCGATCTTGAATTGGGCTATCCGACGCAAGCCACCATCCAAACCACGGACTACGAGTTCCGGCAAAGGCTGCATTACGAGGCCCTCTATTTTCAGGATGATTTCAAGGCGGCCTCGCGGCTCACGCTCAATCTCGGGTTGCGATGTGGTGATGGCCCGCTCCGCTTTCGCCGCGCAGCTTCCCCAACTGCTTCGCCGTTATGCCGCGCAGGATGCGGTTCCCCCCTCTCCGGTCAGTCATGCAGAATAAATTCGTGTCCATGGCGCTGCTTCTGGCGTTGTTTTGCGCGGTGGCCGCGCCGGTTCGCGCCGGCCCGTCACTGCCAGACGTCACCGCTCTGCTGAAGCAAGTTCAGAAGAACCAGGCGCGTGTGGAGATGGACCGCGAAAAATACACTTTCACCGACATTGAAGAGCAGGACGACGTGAGCCGCACCGGCGCGCTGAAGAATATCGCGCAGAAGCAGTATGACGTGTTTTTCTTACACGGGCACCTGATCCGGAGGTTGGTGAAGAAGAACGGTAAACCGCTGAGCGCGTCCGCGCAAAAAAAGGAGGATGCGCGCGTGGCGAAGCTGGTGGAAAAATACGAGCGGAAGGCGGCGAAAAAGGACCACTCGGATGATAGCCAGGTTGGAATCACGGTGTTCTTACGCACCAGCCTTTTTACGCATCCGCGATGGGAGGAACTACGCGGGCGGAAGGTGCTCGCTTTTGATTTTTACCCGAGCCCGGCGTACAAACCAAGAACGAAGGCGGAGCGGATCTGCCATGATTTGGACGGCGTTGCGTGGGTTGACCCCCAGGCCCAGGAAGTTGTCCGGCTGCAGGCGGGATTCGATGGCTCGTTTAAGATTGCGGGCGGTCTTCTCGCTTCGGTGGAAAAGGGTACCACGGTGACGCTTGAGCAAACGTTCGTCGATGGCGATGTGTGGCTGCCCTCCTATGACGCGTTCAATGCCAATCTGCGTCTGCTGCTCTTCAAGGGATTGCGGCTGAACTTTGTGAACCGGTATAGCGGCTACCGCGTATTCGACGTCCGAAGCCTCAGTAAAATCACTTCACCGGGCAAGGCGAAACTGTGATGGCAGCTCGTCTGGTGCCGGGGCCCTCGTTGCATCGCACACATCAATGAGACCAGCCTTCATTAACCACATCACATGACGGAGCAAATAGCCGTCGCCGCGTCCCTGATCTCCAGCTATCGAGCGCACGATGCCTCCGAGCGTCCGCTGATTCGACGTGCGATGATTCCCGTCTTCTAGATTTTCTAATTTTAGCAGTGCGACTTGCAGCAACGCCGGGTCAAAAAGGCCGGCCTTCGGTAGCTGTGAATCCAATGGCAGCGGCTCATCGCCCCTGACTACCCGTCTGCCGGAGGCGGTCAATTTCAGCGGCGTGGAATGATCAAGTTGAATCGAGGAGTAATGTCCAAAGAAACGAAAATACAACGGCTGACCGTAGTTGGAATTTTGGGATATCAAGTGCGACGGCAGCCTATGCGCTATTGCAGAAAGCTCAGACCAGAGCGCCTCGTACTGCCTCACGACAACCGGCATGCTGTAATGCGCTTCTGCCCGCCGCCGCGAGTTTTCTGACATTTGATGGCGCAGCCCTTCGTTAACGATCAGAGCGTGCATCGACCCTTTCAAGGCGCGAAGATCGACCGACACCGACTGACCCAAACATGCATGATCGAACTGCCAGCCGAGCACGGAACCTGTGTCGTGCTGATCGGCGCAATCTGTCCAGCGTGTGGGGACGAGGAAACCTGTGTCCCCGTTAACTACCGTATCCCGATATCCGTCCCAGTCGGATACAACCTGAGGAACGCCACAGGACATGGCTTCGACCGGAGCCAGTCCAAAACTCTCTTGGGCGCTATCGGCTGGAGAGACAAATGCATCAGCTGCTGGTAGAAGCCGCTCCTTCGCTGCGTCGTTGGGGTCATACACGAAGCGCACGTGGCGGTCCAGCTTAAGCGAGTGAACATAACTCTGTAGCCGGTCTCTGTAGGTCGGGTCCGCAGTGCCGGCAATGACGAGAAGCAGATTCCTGCCGGGGTTTTCGCCTACGAGTGAACCCCACACCCGGATCACTGGGACCAGGTCGCACTTCAGGAGAGAAATATATCCGAGGTAAAGCGCCACAAAGTCGCCCGTGCGCACCCCCAGCCGCGCGCGAGCGGCATTCCTGCCCGTCGGCACAAGGGTTTCGGTATCGACGCAGAGAGGCACACGGTCTATACGGCCTTGATATGCGAGACGCGTGCCGAACGCTCTGTTGAACTCTTCGGTTACGTAACCCACGATGTTCGTTAAGGCCATTTGGCTGGCACGGCTTGTGGCCACGAGCGAATCGCAAGGTAGAGCGCCACCGACAAGGATCCGCAGGAAAAAATCATGCAGCATAGTGTGTCGGCTGAACCCGTGTGTGAGGGCGGTAACGGGGTAAACCGGACGAGAGAAGTGTCGCCGAACGGTCAAGCCGAGGGGGAGTCCAGCTGAGGGGTCAAACCAGACATTCAAACCGTCGTTGCCGCCTTCCGCAACGAGCTTCTGCGCGGAGCTGACGCTTGCGACTCTACCTGCCGCGCGAGGGCCTTGATACGTGAGGAGGCGTTGCTCGACGGTGTCCGTCCTGATTGACGGGTCAACAAAGAAATGGTATGTGCCCCGCGTCGAGCACGTGACTAGGGCTTGAAGCAGTGCATCTGCTGCGACAGAGTTTCCTCGGACGGCGTGAGGGACAGAGAGACCGCACAGCCGGACCAGCCGTTCCGAGAGCTTATCCAGGATTCCCGTCCTGTGCCTGCGAGTCCTATCGAACCTCCATGGTAAGTTGCCGAGAGGGATACCGACCGATAAGTGCCTAGAGTTATCGACGGCCATTGGAACTATTGTCCAGACGCCCAGTCAGGATGAGTTGCCCAATCGTGCTCATATATGCCATCAAACCTGGCATCTGTTTTAGTAACTTGGCCTGCGGGGTTGGGAAGGCCAAACATCGCTCGGCTCTTGGAGCTCAAATCGGACGGTCTCATCTCAGTATAAGACTCGCCGGGGCTGAAAAGTTCCGGGTCAGGCTCCGTCAGTTCCAGACTCACAGTCTTCTCCTCGCTCATCAGCTTGTACGATCCGTCCGGCTGCAACTTTTCTACGCGATATTGCAACTGTGTGCAACCAAGATCACTCGCCTTCCACATGGTTATGTGGAGAGCGCCCACGCCGTTGTGGCCGATTACAACCACCGGGTGGCCTAGCACCGTACCGTGCTCTTGCAGGAGCGTATCTCCACCGAAGACACAATTCGACGGCGGATTTAGGTGGATCCTTCTATACTCCGCAGTGTACTTGTCCGACCGGGGTGGCCATGTCGTCTTACCCCGGATACCGTCTACCAGATCTACGCTGCTCCCGTCCGTGCTAAGAATCGTCCTGTCGTACAGACCCCGAGTGAGCGGTCCGAAACTGCGGATACTAACCATCGTCCCATCCGAGCGGCGAGCGATGGTCAGGGTGCTGTGAAGCGTTCCGGCAGGGTTCATGCTGTAAAAATAGATTTGTTGATGGGCCACAAACGGCACGAAGTTGGAGGCGGATGCGGCTCTTACAACGTGTCGCGCCACGGCAGTCCTGACGATAAAGTACGTGCAAAGGACGACGAGAACGGGGAGGACGACGGCAAAGACCATGCGCCGAAAGCTCGGAACTTTCATGTGTAACCTCCTTTTCATCAATACTCACGGGGCACCGGCGCCCCGATCTAACTGCGCCATCGTGGTGTCCTGTATCATGTGTACGCTCCACAAGCGGGATTGAAGATGTCGCCGCAATACTCACCGCAATTGTTTCCGATCTGGCAAGCGTAGCCCGCGCACTCTACTTGGATGCACGTATCGCCCAAAGCGCACGTGTCAACTGCCTGGGCAGATGTCAGCTGGCCGCAACCGGATATGTCCAGACACGCCAGACCCCGTTGTGCACCCGCGATCGCCCCGATTACACAACACACCAAACAGAGAAGGAAGAATCTGGTTCTCCAAAACGTTCCGTTAAACTCCAAATCGCAGGTCATAAATAAACGATGCCTCCTCTTCGTTAGCCATTTACGCTTTACCACTGTATACCACCCCCCCCCCCGATGTTGTCAAGAGAAAAGTTTCGACGGATCTTCCCATAACAACGACGCAAGTCTTGGCCTTTATCTCTTCGTAAGGTAGGCCGACGCTCACACGGAGATGGCTCGGAATAGCTGCGCACCTTGCGGCTACCCGCCACCTCCTACCTCTTGGAGGAGGACGCACGTCCAGGCTAAGCGTTCAGGCAGGCAGTAGCGTTACCTTAAAGGCGGTTATGAACACCCAGAGTAACGGCGCCGCGCCTACCGGCGCCGTGCAATTTTTGAACGGTTCAACCCCGATCAGTGGCCCGGTCTCATACTCAGGCGCGACCGGTTCGGTTGCAGGAGCGGCGCAGTTAGACGCAAGCCTTTCCATGGTCCCATCGGCCACAGCCACAATCACCGCCGTCTACGAAGGCGACTCGAATTACTCAGGTTCAACTTCGGGGTCGCAGACGCTCACCCTTGTGCCCGGCTTTACTCTATCCGTCGATCCCACGAGCATCATCATCTCCGCCCCGGGTCTGTCCGGAAGCTCATCGGTCACTGCCGCTTCCGGCGGCGGGTTCAACGGGATGATCGCCTTCAGTTGCCAGGCGCCCGCAACGATGAAGGAGGCGGTGTGTTCAGTCAGCCCTCCTGCTGTGACGATTTCCGGTCAGAGCAAACTCACGATCACTACAACGGCTCCGCAAACCGTCGCTGGCCTGCGCAGAACTCCGGATTGGTTTTTGGGGTGCGGCGCCATCATCTGCCTGCTGCTTTTGGGCATCCAGGTCACGCGCCGGCGGTTCCATTGGGCTTTTGCCGCCTTCTTTTTTGTTTTGCTGGTTGCCGCCTTTGCGGGATGTGGTGGCGGTGATCACACTGGCGCCCCGTATGTTGGCGTCCCTGATCCTGGCACGCCGCCATGGACGTATGTCGTCACGGTGACGGCCACCAGCGGCAGCATCTCGCGCCGCGGCAACGTCTCGGTCACCCTGCAGTGAACCGCCGTCTAGCGGCAAGTGCGCTTGGGGCCCTCGCATCGAATTTTCCCCTCAACAATGCCGACAAATACGACGGCTATTCAGAGGCGGATTTCGAGCGTCTGATGAATGCCTGCCGGTTCGCGCGGCTGGCTGAGCAACCGCGGTTGCTCGAAACGTGCCGGTGGCGTGTGACGCCTGGCGCCGGCCCTGAGTTGCTTTGCGATACACCCCGCAAATCGGCGCGATTGGATCGCAAATTTAACACTCTCAAACGGGTGTGCGACATAGAAGTTAGGGGCGCAGAAGGCGAATGGGGTCCCGCTTCGCGGGACTGCTGCCGTCACTGGACCTGACGTACCCGCTACGCAAGGACGGACGCAGAAAATCAAGCAAAACCGTGAACCCCAACTTTTATGTCGCGCACCCCTCTCAAATTTTTCTCTTGCCTCAGCGTTCAAGAAAGGTATATTACTGGTTTCGATTCAACTCCTTGATGCAAGCATAGTTGTTGATTAGTTAGTGAATGCTATCCACGTGCGAGCGTGCGCGCGGACCAGCTTTCGGAGTGCGGAGATTGTTCCTGCATCGGCTTCGTAGGGAAGCGCCGCACGCTTCAAACAACGCATGAAGCGTGGCCATGTCAAACCAGAGCGCCCCAAAGCTAGAATCATCGGCGCCCGAAGGGCGGATAATTTTGTTGCGACTGGAGATGCCGGCATGACTTCCACGGAACTTCGTCCCTTGAGCCTGGGGGAACTTCTGGACCGAACCTTCACTTATTACCGCAGGCACTTCTGGGTGTTCGTGGGAATCATGGCGATTCCCCAAGTGTTTATCGTCGCCGCGAACCTGGGTTTCACGCTCTTCGTGCGCTCGACCTTCAGTACCCGCGCGCCGCAAAACCCTGCCGTCATCGCTGCCCGCCTCCCTCACTTGATGGGGGGTATCGTGGCCAGCTACAGTCTCATCGTCCTTATAAACTTGCTCGGTCTTGCGGTGGCGCTTGGCGCCACCACGTTCGCAATCTCCGAAGTATATCTTGGGCATCACATCGGAGTGCGCCAGGCTTATGGCAAGCTGCGGGGCAAAGTGCTCCGCCTGCTTGGAACCGTGGGTCTCATCATCCTGATTTCGATTGGCGCATATATCGTCGCCGCGCTTGGGGGCTTCGTAGTGGCGATCATTCCGATGGTCGCTCTTGGACACAACCTCGGACCGGACGTTGAGGCCAAAATTATCATAGGCCTCCTTTTCGCGCTGATCATCTGTGCGGCCATTGTCCTTGCAGCGATCCTGATTCTGCGTTACGGCGTGGCGATCCCCGCCCTGGTGCTTGAGGATACCCGCCCATGGCAGGCGTTGAAACGCAGCGCGGTTCTTACGAAAGGATTTCTCTGGCGCGTTTTTGTTATCTGGTTCTTGATGTCGCTGGTCGATTTCGTCATCCTTCTGGTGTTTCAAGCGCCGTTCTGGGCGGCGGGATTATTGCTAAGAGTAAAGTTTCTCGCTCCTCCTGCCTGGCTCACAGTGCCAGCTTCGGTGGCAGGCGGCGTTGGCGGGGCCGTGGGTGGCCCATTGCTCATCATCGCGCTTGCTTTGCTTTATTACGACACGCGCGTGCGGAAGGAAGGGCTGGACCTGCAACTGATGCTGAAAGCCCTCGACAGCAAGGAGGCCGCCGCTGCGCCCCATGGTGATCCCGCGCCGGGCATGCCGCCCGTGATCTCCTGAAAGGCTAACTTTTTCAGCAACCACACCGAAAATAGGCGCGTCGAGAATTGTAGGGGCACGCCATGGCGTGTCCCAGGACGAGGCAAGCAGCGCCCCTACGCCGCAAGGTGGCATGATCGGCTAATGAAGATGAACTTCCCGCCTATTCTTTTCCTTGTGCTAACTCTGCTGGCGCCGCTCCACGCCATGGCGGGAACACCGCCTGTTGCGGCTCCGCAACCCAGCCTACAGAGTTACATCACGCAATTGCAGCAGTGGCAATCGGCTGTGGGCCGGATCAAGAGCCATCCGAATGAGGCAGCAGACCTCGAAAAGAAGCTGCCACAACAATGGGACTTGGAGTGTCAAGGCCAGCGCTATAAAGTACCCACCGGTTGGCTGCGGCTAGAGCTTGCTGCAATTAAAGCCAATCCCAGCGTGGCTGCTAACGAATCGGCGCAAATCGAGCGCCGCCTCGCCGCCCTGCGGTCGGGCGCCGAAGCCATGGCCAGCCCTGCGGGCATAAAACCCCAAACCGCACACTCAACCCTGAATGCTATTCTTTCCCGGCGCGAATTTCGCAATGTTTACGGTGAGGCATGGCGTGACACATTGATGGACAGGGCGGCCAACTGGCTTGGCAAAGTGTGGCGCAGGCTCTTTTCCGGGCTGGCATCGCATCCTCTCGCCAGCACCCTCACTGTGTGGGGACTTTTTGGCGGAGCCGGCATATTTCTTCTGATCTGGTTGGCCCAGCTTTTCCTGCACGACAATAAGCGTGTGGCGCTCCATCTGGAAGCCGCGCGCTATGCAGCGAGGCCTTCGCGGGACTGGATGCTGGAGGCCTTCACTGCGAGTGAGCGCGGAGACTATCGCGAGGCCATTCGCCAGGCCTATTGGGCAGGAGTATTTCGTCTCGGAGAGTTGCGGGTGTGGGATGTGATGCGTGATCGCACTCCCCGCGAATACCTGCGGATGCTGCCCGCAAGTGACACTCGCCGGACACCCTTGGAAGCGGTCACGCGATGCTTTGAGCGAAGCTGGTACGGAGGCCAGCGCCTTTCTCCCGAAGAATTCCAGCAGGTAGTTTCTCACCTTGAGAGATTGGGATGCGTGTTCCGCTAGTGTCCCAGAGGTGCGAAACTTGATGCGAATGAGTCACGTTTTCATCCATGGAAGGGCATGGCTAAACCCATGCTCCACCGAATTGCTTCAAGCCATGACGAATCATTCAATAGACTTAAAAAAAAGTACACTGGAACCCGGCGACCGCAACATTCTGATTTTTGCGGGCTTGGCGCTTGTAGCCCTCGCGGCCGCTGCCCTGCTGCTCGGTCCTCCTTCGCGCGATGTATCCCTGCCCTTCCCTTCCAGCTACTCAACCTCAAGCCGTGGCGCGAAGGCGGCCTATCTGCTCCTCAAACAGATGGGGTATAAGGTTGAGCGGTGGCCGAACCCCCCCGATGAGTTGCCTGTGCCTTCCGCAGGAAGAGAAGTTGTGCTGATCCTGGCAGACCCGTTTGTTCCGGCGTCAGCGGAAGAGAGATGGCAGCTTCGTAGTTTTATAGCCCGGGGGGGCCGCATCCTCACAACCGGCGCCGCGGGCGCCCGTCTGATTGCCGAGGCCCACTTCAAAACGAAAACGATCCCGTGGGGCGGCTGGCAAAAATTCGCTGCGGAGGCCCCCTCCGCCCTCACGCGCAATGTTCCAGAAATTGCCATGAAGGCGGCCATCCGCTGGCCCTCCGCTCTTCAAAGCGGGATGGAGTGTTACGGAGACCGCCCAGGGGCAACTGTCATTACCTATGCCATCGGCAAGGGTCGAGTCATCTGGTGGGCGGACTCAAGCCCACTCACCAACTTCGGCCTGACTCAAGCGGCGAACTTGATGCTTTTCCTGAACTCGGCCAGCGAGCCGAACCGGACCGATGTGGGTGGGACGGATGCGAATCACCCGCGTCGGGCGTTGATCTTGTGGGACGAATACTTCCATGGCCAGCGCGCAAGCCTATGGACTTATCTGGGCCATACTCCGCTGCCTTGGGCATTGCTCCAGCTTTCCTTGTTTGCCGCGGCAGCGATTGTCACCTTTGGAAGGCGCAGCGAGCCCCTGCGTCCGCTCCGGGTTTCCGGAGGGCGGCTCTCGCCCCTTGAGTTCGTGGAAACGATGGGCGGTCTCTATCAGCGCAAAGGCTCTGCCGCAGGCGCGCTCGAAATCGTGTATCATCGCTTCCGCTCCTCGCTGTTGCGGCGGCTTGAACTGCCGGGTGCAACGGCTTCGGAAGCTCTGCACGGCGCTGTGAGCGGGCGCTTTGCGGAAGAGGCTCCCGCGCTGAGGAAAATGCTGCAACAATGCGAGCGACGCATTCACGACAGGAACTTGCCGGAAACAGAGGCCTTGCAGCTTATGCAGGAGTTTCATGAAAACGCGCGACGGTTGGGCCTCGGCAAAGAGAAGATGACGTAACGCGGGTATGTTGCCCGGCAATTTCTGAAATGCCGGGCAGGACACGCCCGCTTGTGCGGCCAGGATGACCGCGCGGTATCAAAGGAGAAATGCGCATGGCTCAGTCAGCGGCGCAATTCGCGTCGCATATCCATAAGGAATTAGGCAAGGTGATCGTCGGACAGGACGGCGTCATCCAGCAAATTATCACGGTACTGTTGTGCCGGGGCCACGCACTTTTGGAAGGTGTTCCGGGCACGGCCAAGACGCTCGCCGTGAAAGCCCTTGCGCGCACGTGCGACGTGGCTTTCCATCGCGTTCAGTGCACGCCCGATCTGATGCCGGCGGATATCCTGGGCACGAACATCTTCAACCTGGGGAGCAGCAGCTTTGCTTTGCACCGTGGCCCGGTCTTCACAGACCTGCTGCTGGTGGATGAGATCAACCGCATGCCTCCACGCACCCAGGCAGCCCTGCTCGAATGCATGGAAGAACGCCAGGTTACGCTGGACGGCACGGCCTATGCGCTTTCAGGACGCTTCACCGTCTTTGCCACGCAGAATCCCGTGGAATTCGAGGGAACCTATCCTTTGCCGGAAGCCGAGCTGGACCGGTTCCTGCTCAAAATCAACATTCATTATCCGGCGCCGGAGCAGGAAGTGGAAATCCTCAATCGTTATCAGAACGGATTTGACGCGCGCGCATTGGACCGTCTTGATATCACGCCCGTAAGCTCCGAGCTTTTTTTCGAAGCCTGCCGGGATGTTACGGCCGTTCGCGTGGAATCCCAACTGCTCAGTTATATGGCAACCGTGGCGCGCAAAACACGGGACTGGCCTGCCCTGAGCCTTGGCGCCAGCCCGCGAGCCACCGTCTGCCTGATGCTCGCGGCGAAAGCATTGGCTGCTTTGGACGGCCGTGATTATCTGCTGCCCGATGACGTGAAGACTGCGGCTCCATCCGTGTTGCGCCACCGTCTGGTGGTAAAACCGGAGGCAGACCTCGAAGGCATCACGCCTGACAGCGTGATCACCGAGATTCTGCACGGAGTGGAAGTGCCGAAGTAATGGGCAATGCGCCCATATCAAGCCGGTGGACTTACTATGTTAAGTCGGCTTGGTAGCCGTCCGGGGTCGCCGCGGCGACTTTCAGCCGTGCCGTCAAAGCCCTCACCCCCTGCGACGGGAGGCACTGCTTCCCCGCGGTCCCCCCTCGGGAGAGGGCTGGAATCAGAAATCGAATACCCGGCCCTCTCCTTGCGGGAGAGGATGGACGAAGGCCGGGTGAGGGGCGGGTCCTGTACGTACCGCCGGCTAAAGGCGTGCCCTGACGAACTATTAGGCTGCTCTATGGCTGCAACCCAATGACAAAACTTTCACCCTTAGCTCCTCCCACTATCAGCGCGAAGGCGCAGAGCAAGAAAACCGGGTCCGGCGCCTGTGGGCCTCGCTTTTTTGTGGCGCTGGCCGTGGGCCTTGTATGGATCGGGCCCGCGTATTGGGATCGCCGGTTCATTTTCGCCATGTTCCTATGGGATACGCTCATTCTGCTCGCATGGCTGGCTGACTGGAAGCGCCTCCCGCCGCCCCCAGAGATTGAAGTCACCAGAATATGGCTGGAGCCGCTTTACATGTGTGTTGAGACGCCGGTAGAGTTGACCGTTTCCCATACGAGCTCACGCCCACTGAACGTAACCGCCATGGATGACCTTCCACCCACGCTGCGCGGCGAAGCGCCAAGAGCTGAAATCCGCGTGACTGGCCGGGGGCAAGCAAAATACTGCGTGCTGCCCAGACGGCGCGGCGATATCGAAGCTGGCCCCGTCTTTTTGCGCTATCGCAGCCGCGCGCAACTCGCCGAGCGATGGGCCGTTGCCGGGCTTCAACAAGTGGTCCGGGTTTATCCGGATATTCGGGAGTCCCGGCATCATGCCCTCTATCTGATTCGGAGCCGTCAGATTGAGATGGAAAAGCGCCTGAAGCGCATACCTGGAGCCGGCCGGGATTTCGAAAGTTTGCGCGAATATCAGGCGGGCGACGAGCCCCGTGATATCTGCTGGACGGCGACGGCGCGACGGGGAAAACTGATTACCAAGGTCGCACAGCCGGAGCGCAGCCAGGCCGTCATGATTGTGCTGGACGCGGGCCGCCTGATGCTGGCGCGGGCCGCTTCCGCGCCTTGTGCGTTTTCGAAACTCGATTGCGCCATCCAAGCTGCCCTCAACCTGTCTTACGTGGCGCTTTACTCCGGGGATGCGGTGGGTTTACTCGTCTATGGACGGAAGGTACAGGCGCGGCTGCCCGCCGGCCGGGGGTCGCGGCACTTGAGAATTATCCTGGAGCAGCTCTGCCAAGTGCGAGGAGAGTTATTGGAGGCGGATCATGCCCACGCGGCCGAGTTATTGCTGAAGAATTTGAATCGGCGCAGCCTCATCCTCTGGCTCACTGACTTGGCTGAAACGGCCGGCACGCCAGACGTCATTGATGGAGCCGCGCGGCTATGGCCCCGCCACCTGGTTGTTTTCACCGCAATCAGCCAACCGGAGCTCGACTGCCTGGTTGCGCGGAAGCCGGATTCCATCGCGGAGATGTACCGTTATGTGGCGGCGCAGCAGGTGATCGAACGGCGGGAGCTGTTGCTCCGCCAGATCAGGAACCGGGGCGTGCTGGCCATGCAACTTGCTCCTGCGCAGTTGGCAAGCGGTCTGATTAATCGCTATCTTGAGGTCAAGGAACGCAGCCTGCTGTGAAAATAGCCAAGCGCGTTGTGGAAAATGCGCAGGTTACCCGACGTTCTATGTAGGGGCACGCCATGGCGTGCCCGATGGCGCGGCAAGCAGCGCCCCTACAAAGACGTCGAGCGATCCGTTTATTCTCAATATCGCCTCTGGCTATTTTCATAACAAGGTGCGATCAGGCGGCGGGACTTCGAGGCATTCGCCCGGCCGCTCCCAAGTAAAAAACCAGGAGGGTAAAGCCCAGCGCGGCCATGGCGAACTTGGCGCCTGTCGGCAATGCGGTGGGAGAAACGAATGCTTCAATCACCCCCGCAATGACCAGGATGGGGATAATTCCCAGGATGAGGCAGACGCCTTCGCCGCCATAAGCCACGAGCGCATCGCGCCGGGACAAAGGGCCGGGAAAAAGCAAGCCGCGCGCGACCAGCAGGCCCGCTCCACCCGCAATGAAAATGCTGGGAAGCTCCAGCACGCCGTGCGCCGCCACAAATTGGAGGAGTTTATGCAGAATCCCGGCCTGCCAGCACGCCGCGGATACAACTCCCATCAGCAGGCCATTGACGCTGAGCATATAGATTGTACCGAGTCCTGCCGTGATTCCCAGGGCGAACATCGTGAAGGAAACGGTGAGGTTGTTCGTCATGATGGCGCTCGATGCCAGGGGTTGGATGGTTAGAACGGAGTGCGTCCACATCTGTCCGCGCTCGATGGTGTCACTCATAGCGTTGCCCAGGAAAAACCGCTGGAACGCAGGATCAGCCAGTGTTGTCAGGAAGCCCGCGACAGCCGTGCCCAGAAAAACGATGAATGCCGCGAGGGAGTATTTGACCGTCGCGCGGAAGGTGCGTGGAAAATCTTGCCGGTAAAAGCGCACGATTCCGCTCGGCCCAGGGCGGCGGCCGGCATAAATAAGGTTGTGGGCGCGCCCCATGAGTTGGTTCAGATATTCGGCCCAGCGCTGCGCCAACGGGTCTCCACGGACGCTCGAAAGGTCTGAGGCGGCTTGGCGATAGAGCAAGCCCAACTCCTGAACTTCGCGGAACGACAATGCCTTGAAGCCGCCGTGCCCTGCGCGTTCCAAAAGCTGCGTGAGACGCTCCCAGTAGGGTTTACGTTTTTCAAGCCATCGTGCGCTGATCATGATGAATGCAGCCAAGCCTCGTGAGTGACCGTTGAGCGACCATCTTATCATCGAAACGCCCGAGCAGATTTCACTGGAATTTCCGCTGGCGGGCATTGGCAGCCGCTTCCTGGCGCTGAGTATCGATACGCTTATTCAATTGGGCGCTATGGTCGTGCTGGTGGCGCTGGGAATGTATCTGGTCTTTCCGGGGGTCGTTTCGTCCCACCACACGGGACTTTGGAAGGCAGCGGCGCTGCTGTTGATGTTCTTCGTGATCGAGTTCGGATATTTTGCCTTTTTCGAAGCCGTCTGGAACGGACAGACACCCGGCAAACGCACCATCAATTTACGTGTCATCACCGATTCTGGGCAGCCCATCACCGCTTATGATTCGGTCGCGCGGAATCTCCTGCGCATTGTGGACAGCATTCCGGGAATTTATGCCGTGGGTATTATCACGGTTTTGCTGAGTTCCCAAAGCAGACGGCTGGGCGATTATGTGGCGGGCACTGTCGTCGTGCGCGAAGTTCCGCTTGCGAAGGCGGAAGCCAGCGCAGCCTGGCAGCCCGCTCAGCCTGCTCAGAAAGATAAGAAAGATGAGCGCGAGACGCCTCTTTCCGGGTGCGACATAAGCCGCCTTTCCGCCGGGAAGTTTCAGTTGATTGAAGCGTTTCTCGCGCGGCGAGAACAACTGCCTGCCAATCTCCGCCGGAGCATGGCCCGCGAGATCACGGCGCGAGTTGCGCCAGAGCTAGGAATCCCAGTGGAGTTACAGCAAAACGCCGACACGTTGCTACAAACGCTCGCCACCGAATATCGTAACCGCGCGCGATTCCGGTAGACAGGGGCGTGAAACGGGGTAAAGAAGGCAATGGCGAGTGGCAAGTAACGAGCAGACACACAGGCCAGCACATGTGCAGCGCAGAGTTTTGCTTTTGAAGCTAAGCTGTATTTCCGGGTCGCCAAAAAGCCGCAGAGTTTTAATAGCAAAACTCTGCGCTACCTACCTGGTCAGGCGGAGGCTGGAAACAGTGCGAGGAGGTGTCGCGCTGCACTTAATTCGGTTCTTGCGCACTTTCGGTGCAGCCTTGACAGGTTTGATATCTTGAGTTTGTGAGTCAACTCATTGATATTGTGAGGCGCTCCTTGCCGGCGCCGGAGTGGCTGCTGTTGGAAGGTGTGGAGGAGACAGAGATCGGGATTATCGTTCACGTGCGCGGTAAGACGACGCCACGGTGCCCGGGAGGGCGTTCCAGAACGGGTGCTACGCCGCTTGCTTCTCCATCTCGGGCGCTGATTTCATTCCCGGGTACCAACGGCCGAAGGTTTCTCGGTACTCGCCGTTCAACACCTGCGTCCGCACCTGCAGCAGCAAATGCGCTCTTCGCGGGCTCCAGCGGTCGCGGTAGAGTTGGGCGGCACAGAGAAGATGAACCTGGCACGTCGCGAACAGGCTAATCTCCCGTTTGTTGACGACCTGATCCATGGCCTGCGATACGGCCTGCGCACCCTGCGCCGGAGTCCTGGCTTCACGATCACCGGCGTACTTACCCTGGCCCTGGGGATCGGTGCATGCACGGCCATCTTCAGTTTGGTCAATGCGGTACTCATCCGATCGTTGCCATACGGAGACCCGAGCCGCCTCGTCTATCTCTGTACGCCCAATCCTCGATTCCACCTTCCGGCAGAATCATTTTTCCCCTCCTATGGAGACTTCTTCGATCTGAAGCAACAGAGCCATTCCTTTGCCCACATGACCGCCTTTGCGCAGGCAACGTTCAATGTCGGGTCGCAGGGTGCGGTAGAACGCGTCAACGGGAATATCAAGTCGCTGCTCCGGCGCGGCCGGGGCTACAAAAACCTGCATTATCTCCTACTAAGGCGCAACGGATGGGGTCGCCCACGACCGAATTCGTGACCTTCAAGAAAGCGGCTTAAAATGCGGCCACGCCCAGATTCCTGCGCAGGACCCAAAATCCTTTCCACCTCGTCCAGTGTGATCTCGTCATTGGTGCGGTCGTAGAGCTTAGTGGTCCTCGGCGATTCGTGGGCGGCGATGGCCTGGGCGTGTTCGAGAGTCCCGCCGTTCTGTAGATACGCCGTGATTCCGGTAGCGCGGAACGTGTGGCAGCAAGTGGACGCCGGCAAGTCTGCCGCGCGCGCCCGCCGCTTAATCATCAAGAACACTTCCATCCGACTCAGTGGCCGGTCTGTGAGTTGGCGCTTGCGGTTGACACTGCGGAACAGTGGTTGTTTCGAGTCTCCATCCTCCAATGCCAAATCGGATGGATGATAACCTGCTTGCCCCGGACGCGGTAAAGCACAATGTAGGGCGTTCCTCCTATGGCTAGCTCACGGATCCCTGGTTCTGTCCCAGCCCGGCCAAGATGAGGATGAATTCTGAGGGCCTCGATCAGAGATACGATGCGTGCAGCCAATCGCTCGGCTGCATGTGGCTTGTCCAACGCCACGTAGGCACGGATTTCCCGCAGCCGCGCACAGCGCCAGACGGGACCAGACAATCTCTAGCGGCACAGAGCCTCGTCATTGTGCTCCTTGCTGCACACGCACTTCGGCGGCAACTCGTGGTCGGTGCCCCAAGACAACAGCCAAGCCTTCATATCCTCGTGTTTGACGTAGTGACCACTCTTAGTTTGACAGTCCGCCTGGCGAATTTCGGCCAGCATCCTTTCCTGGTCGGCACGTAGGGCTCCACGGCGTCAGAAATGAGAAAGTTTGAGCTTCGACCAGAGGACTTGGCCAGCTTCCCCAAGCGTTTTTTAACTCCCGGCTTCAGCCGAATGCTAAACGTTGTGCTTTGTGTGTTGGCCATAAACACATTCTATACATCTGCGCATAATTAAAGGGACATTAGTAGCTCCAATGTGGCATACTCCTCGCAGGAGGAGTGGCCATGGTTCCTCGTCTGTTACGGTTGCATCCCAAGACGTATCGCCGGTTGATCCAGTT
>JBOGJX010000158.1:0-3475 GCA_050745285.1 Terriglobia bacterium | reverse complement strand
GCCCATCGCCGCAGCGGGAGAGATACCCGGGGAAGGCTCCGTTACGGCACGGTTAAAACCGTGCCCTTCCGCCATCTTGACCGGAATTTTCAGGGCAGATTCTTCGCTGTGCTCTCAGAATGACATGTCGAGTGGCTCGTTCATCAACACGTTAACAGAAACCTCGGAAAGATAAGGAAACGCCACCCATGATTCGAGAAGGAAAGCGGAGTTGGCTTGTCCACAACCTGACGCATCGCGGCGTCACGGCCGTGATCCTCACCGCGATCATTGTGGCCTTTTACCTGGTGCTCTATTACACCGAGGTTTTCACGCGCGCCGCCCGCGCGATCGGGCTGGGAGACAAGTGGACCCTCTACGGCATTCTTTACACCGCGGCGGTCGTGATCGGCGGGATTCACGTCTTGCGCAAGTACCGGCGCGACCGCTATCAGATCGTGCGGACTTCGGTCGTGATATTCGTCCAGATCACGCTGGCCTTCGCCCTACCAGAGATCATGATGTTCTTTCAGCATCCTGGCTATTACTTCAGCTACCTGTGGCCGCTCAAGCTGGAGGACTTTGCGCCGAACGATATCTTCAGACTCCCGCTCCCCTATATCCTTTATAGCTTCATGGGATCGCTTCTGATGGTGCCGTTGCTTGGAATCTTTTTCGGCAAGCGATGGTATTGTTCGTGGGTCTGCGGCTGTGGAGGGTTGGCGAATACGGCGGGTGATCCGCTGCGCCACTTGACCAGCAAATCCAGCGCCTCCTGGAAGTTTGAGCGCGTTTCAATTTACCTGGTGCTCGTGGTCTGCGTTGTGTTGACGGCGATCCTATTCATCACCTGGGGAGCGGGTGGGCGTTACGCGGGCCTCTCTCGCTTTGCCATGCGCTTCGAATCGCTTTATGCGCTGCTGGTGGTCGCGGTGCTCTCCGGCATTATCGGCGCCGGGTTCTACCCGCTGGGCGGCACACGCATCTGGTGCCGCAACTTCTGCCCTATGGCTGCGGTGCTCGGCCTGGTTCAGAAATTCGGCCGCTACCGGATCACCGTGAAAGACAATATGTGCATTTCCTGCGGTCTATGCAGCAAGTACTGCGAGATGGGGATCGATGTGCGCTCCTACGCTCAGGCCAACACCAGCTTCACCCGCGCCTCGTGCGTGGGCTGCGGCATCTGTGCCAATGTGTGCCCGCGCGGCGTCCTGCGCCTTGAAAATGTGATCCGTCGGCATCCACAGGAAATCTCTTTGATTCAGATTTCCCAACCCGCGGCGAAAGTCGCAATCTGATTCCCGCCACGTGAGCGGCGCGGGATTACGTCTCGGGGGCCTCTGGATAGAACCTGCGGCCACGCCGCATGCTGCTTCGTAGGGGCGCAGCAAGCAGCGCCCCTACGAACCTCGCCGCCGGTGGGCGTGAAGGTTGAGCCGTCGCGCCCAGTGCACCCACGGCTACTGGATGCTCGCGCCGCCGGAGGGATCGTCAGGGTCCGGGCCCCCTTCGAGGGGCTTGCGTCCAGCGAATCCTTCATCCATGCTGTGCCAGTATTCTATCCGTCTCTCCCCCCGTTTCCAGCAGAGATAGATTTCCTGCCCGTCGCGAAGAGATGGAAAATCGATTAGTCCCATTTCGAGGTCCTTCACCACGCACCCGGTCTCCTGGATGCGTTCTATAGTCCCTTCGAGGTTCGCCACGAACTGCTGGCGCTCTCCCCGTTTCCGGGCCAACTCCTGGTAGGGTGGGACGGAGCCGCCCAACATCATGATCCGCGCCGCCGCCTGCGAGAGGTCCTCATCCAGATGGTCGAGGGACTGCTTCTGCTTCAGAGCCTCTTCGAGCGATTTCCCGATCATGGGGAGAAGTTCTTCGGCTTCTTGGCGATTGAAATATCGGTCAGGCATGGCTTATGGTGTCCCGAGTCAGAGTGAATTGTTTAACAGGTTGCTGAAAAACGTGTAGCGGCGGCTTTATGCCGCCATTGGGTTTTTAAGAACACTGGACTTCTGGCGATGTAAAATCGCCGCTACACCCATCGAAAGGGGGTACTTCAGCAACCGGATTAAGGCGCCGTACAATATGCTCCCTTACCCGCCGCGCGTGTGCATCTCGAGGTGCAGGTCACGGCGCAACTCATCGGCGCGGAAAAAAATACCGCGCTCGGGCAGCAGCTTTCTCTCTTCCGCTCCCCGATCGTTGCGGCGCTGCCAGGTGGTTTCGATGATTTGTGCTATATCCGCTGGCATGGTCCCGTTTCGTAGAAGCGCCTTGAGGTTAATCCCGCCCAAAGCGTAAAGGCACAGAAGCCAGACGCCGTCCGGGGTCAAGCGGCTGCGATCGCACGTGCCGCAGAAAGGTTGGCTGGTGGAGGAGATGATGCCGAAGGCAGTTCCATCCGCCAGCTTGAACCGGTCCGCCGGCGCTTTGGATCTGCCGCCTCCGTTGCTGTTCGCTTCCTGCGCAACGGGCCCGACGGGTGTGACGGATCCGAAGTTCTGCTCGATGATCTTCAGGATTTCCGCGCGTGTGACGACCTCTTCCATGGACCATCGCGTGGCGCCCCCAACATCCATATACTCAATGAATCGAATTTCCGCCCCTTTGCCGCGACTGAACTCGAGCAAGGCGGCCACTTCATCGTCATTCACGCCGCGCATCGCCACCGTATTGATCTTTACGCTATCAAATCCACACCTTAGGGCCTCATCAATTCCTTCCAGCACAGCGCCGTGGGCTGTGCTGCGCGTCAGCGCGTGGAAACGATCGGGGCGCAGCGTATCCAGGCTGATTGTTACCCGCTTCAAGCCAGCATTGCGGAGCGGCTGCGCCATGCGCCCAAGTAAAACCCCGTTTGTCGTGAGCGCAAGGTCTTCGAGGATTGGGTTCGCAGCCAGCATCTCCACCAGCCTGGGCAGATTGTGGCGCAACAGAGGCTCGCCGCCTGTGAGCCGCAGGCGTCGAACCCCCAGCGCGGTGAAAATCTTCGTGATGGTTGAGATTTCTTCAAAGGTGAGAATTTCCTCGCGCTCGACCCAAGCGTACTCGTCTTCCGGCATGCAGTAGTGGCAGCGTAGATTGCACCGGTCGGTCACCGAAATACGCAGGCTGCGCATGGGGCGGTGAAACGCATCAAGAACCGGATTGCTGTGATTACTTGATTGGCTCAGCATTTGGGAACAATTCTATCGTAGACGATCCCGCCGGGCGGGGCAAGGCAGGTGGGATGCACGGTTCCGTCAAAGTGGGTGTGGGATCGAGTGGGGGAATGGAGGATGGGAGCAGGAGTTGGAGTGCGGCGATGTGTTTTGGGGGGACATTTTGAGGCAGGGCACGTCGAAGGATCGCGATGACAGGCGTGCGGAGCCAGGGAGATGCGCCGGCGGGAAAATCCAGACCCGAAGCGTGCGGCGCGAAGCGTCCTGTCTGGGATTAGTCCATGGCCACCCCGATCAAGCGCACGGGGCGAAGCCAGTGGAGGTCGCAGAAGCGG
>JBOGJX010000157.1:0-5520 GCA_050745285.1 Terriglobia bacterium | reverse complement strand
AGGTGGCATCCTGTTTCGACTTGATAAGTTTCATGGCGAATGGAACTGCGTCTATCAGACCCCATCGACCCCGACACACCGTCAAAGGATGAGGACGGGTTGATACCTTTATTTACTTACGCCGCCTAAGATGTCCGTAACGAGGCCGGAGATTCCAGCACCCGGCGTAACCGCTCCGAAAACTGCGCTTAGTATGCTCATTTTATTCGTACCTCTGCATTCTTCCGATTACCTCATCCGCATAGGATGGGTTTCCGCCGCCATTCCAGAATTGCAACGCCTGGTGTGTGTCGCCTTTTGCTTGCCCGAACTTAAACTTTAGGTGAAGGCGGCCGACCTCTATGCCAGTGTCTGGATCACAGAGTCCAGCGAGATGGCCCTTGTATCCACGCTCGCGCACACACTCGCCCATAACCTGCATCAGACCCCAGAAAACGCTCGCGCCCGCCGCTCCGTCTCACCAATTGCCGTCATGGACGTGATATAACGATCATAGAAAGCAGGCTCGTACCGGATCGCCCACGGCTCCCAGTTCGATTCCTGCTCGATCACCGCGCAAACCAGCACCGGATCAAGGCCGTAGAGAGAAGCCTTAATCTTTGCAGTCATAACCATTTCACCTTGCGTCATATTCGCCTCAATGTCGGAACACGTCGAAAAGATAGAACAGGAAGCCAGAGATAAAAGACACCACGCCACCGACACCAACAATTATCCCAGTTTGCCTGCTGTTTAATTCTTCCAGCTTGTGTACGGACTGTTCGAGTCTGTCCACGCGGCCCGGCGCGCCGTTTCCCGTCAGGGTCCTCATCATGCTCTCAAGCGTCGCCAGCTTGGCTATAACAGTCTCGTGGAATTGATACTCGCGTTGCTCCATAGGCCGCCCTCAAACAAAAACGCTCCAACCTTGACGATTGGAGCGTTTGATTTTATCTGGCTGATTGCTACGGCTCGATGAGTCCGCGAAGCGCCCTGCTCGCAGCACCGTAAGGCTGTGATGCCATCGCCGCCTGAAAAGCCTTGCGCAGCGCCTCGCGGGCTTCCGGCAATGCCCTTCCAAATTGGCGATAATACTTGGCCGTGATGATCGGCCTGATTTCCAGCCGCTCTTGCGGGCTTGCCTTGCGATAGGCATCCAACGCAGCGGAGAGTGGAACCTGCTTTACATCCTTCACAAGAAGCGGCAAGTTTCTCACCCGCGCTGGCGCCTTATGGCTGGCCCCAAGCGCGGACAAAGGAAGCTGGGCGCGGGCCGCTTGTTGTGCTTTGGCCTCAGCCGGTGTGCGGTAAGGATAATCGTGGACACCCACCGATGTTCCGACAGACTCCGCCAGTTTCTTCGTCATCGGCTCGCGGCGCGCTCCACCCAACCCAAGCGGGCCTTGCGCCGCGATGGGCATTACGCGCTCGATACTCGTCTCGAACGCTTTGGGAACGGACACGGGACGCCCAAACTGGTCACGACCAGTCACAAGCTCGGTCCCCAGCGTAGCCACCGGCGACTGCCGGTAGCCGAGCGTGGTCTGAGGGTTCTTGATGAGTCCGAGCAGATCGGTAGGCATCGAGCGGATGTCGCATTCGCGCCCGTTGTGAAAAACCGAGAACGGCTTATCGGGATACGTATTTCCGTGGTTAAGCGCAGCATTCGCCATCCTTGCCGCGACGTACATCTGGCCAGACTGCAATGCGAATGCGCGCCTTGCTTCGGCGCTCTTCGGGGTAAGCATGGACGCGGCAAACCGCGCGTTGCCTTCCTCAAAATCGGGCGCGATGAGCGCCAAGCGCAGGAAGTCTTGAAAAGTCTTGCCCCGCCCCATCACGTCTTGATTGAGGCCGCCAAAGACGTTGTTGACCTGCCGGGCCGTCAGGGAGGCAACATCATCCGGTAACATCTTACCCGCGTACCGCTGCATGTTTCGCGCCAGTCATCAACGGGTCCGGAGGCACTCGGCAGAGCGAATTTTTGCTTGCTCACTAAACTTAGGGTTGCACGTCTACCCTTAGTTGGGGTAGAATCTCAACCATGATGATACCAAACGAGTCTGTTAGCCGAGTTGACCTGCTGCAAGGAACGCTCGATATGCTGATTTTACGCACCTTGCTGTTTGGTTCAGCCCACGGACATCAGATTGCGAAACATATTCAGCGCACCACAGAGAGTGTTCTTCAGGTCGAGCACGGGTCGCTCTATCCCGCTCTTCACCGCCTAGAACGGAGAGGCTGGCTGAGGGCGAATTGGGAAATACCCAAGGGCGGGAAGCGGGAATGCAAATTTTACCGTCTTACGCCGGCTGGCAAGAAGCAGCTTGCGTCGGAAGAGTCCAAATGGAGGCTGTTGGTGAGGTCCATTGGGCAAGTAAGAGGGCCAGCAGAAGAGGGTTAACATGCACCTGTGGCAAAAGATCAAATCCCGGTGGCCATGGTCCCGGCAGCAAACACGTGAAGCTGACCTGGATCGAGAGCTGCGGACTCACATTGAGTTAGAAACGGAAGAACAGGCAGAAGCGGGTCTCTCCACTGAAGAAGCTCACTACGCCGCCCGGCGTGCGTTGGGCAACACCACCCAGATCAAGGAGGATGTGCGCGCCATGTGGGGATTTCTCTGGCTCGAAACGCTGCTTCAGGATTTACGCTACGGCCTGCGCCAACTCCGGCGCAATCCCGGCTTCACAGCAGTGGCGGTCATAACGCTCGCGCTCGGCATCGGCGCGAATACCGCAATTTTCAGTGTCATCAATGCGGTGATGCTCAATGTACTGCCCGTGAGTCATCCGAACCAACTTGTCTTGTTGCGGTGGGAGTCGCCGCATATGGTGACAGATTATTTTCCTTACCCAACGTTCGACCAACTCCGCGAGCACAATTCGGTATTTTCCGAGATGTTTGCATTCCACGAACTTCAGCTTGCAACCAGGTTGGGGGATCAATCAGGGTTGGCGGAAGGTTCATTGGTCTCCAGCAACTATTTCTCGGCGCTGGGGATTAAAGCAGCCGCGGGGCGCACCTTCACCGCCGAAGCGGATCGCACGCCGGGAGGAGCTCCCTTCGCGGTGATCAGCTACCGCTATTGGAAGCGCCAATTCGGGCTGGATCCCGCCGCGATCGGCAAACTCATCAAGCTTAATGGCGCGCCTTTCACGATTATTGGCGTTACGACGCCGGGCTTTTTTGGCGTCACGGTCGGCGATTCGCGCGATATCTGGATACCAATCACGATGCAGGCACAAGTGATGGACGGAAGATCGCTGTTGAATGATACGAAAAGCTGGTGGCTAAGGATGATGGCACGCCGCAAGGCAGGCATCAGCGAGTCGAAAGCGCTGGCGGGCATCAACGTTGCTTATCAGGAAATCGCCCGGCGGCAAGCGGGGGCGCGCCTCGCTTCCGAATCGGACCAGGAACTGGCCCACGAAAAAATCGCGCTTGTGCCCGCGAGCAAAGGACTCTCCGGCTTGCGCAGCCGCTTTTCGGCGCCGCTGCTCATTCTGATGGCGCTCGTTGGCGTTCTTCTGCTGATCGCCTGCGCCAACATCGCCAGTCTGGCGTTGGCGAGGGCGACAGCGCGTCAGAAGGAGATGGCGGTCCGCGCGGCTCTAGGCGCCGGACGGATGAGGCTCATGCGGCAATTATTCACCGAGAGCCTTTTACTCGCCGCCTTCGGCGGAATCGCAGGGTTTCTACTCGCAGACTGGGGAGACAATCTTCTTCTAAAGCTCCTATCTGGCGCCGGAACGCCGGCGGCCCTCAACCTTTACCCCGATGCCAAGGTATTTGCCTTCGTCGCGTGTATCGCCGTAGCTACTGCGATTCTCTCCGGCATCGCTCCCGCCTGGAAGGCGGCGCATGTCAGCTTGAATGCCGCGCTTAAGGCGAGCGCCAGAACCGTCGCCGGGGGAAGCGGGAATAAGCGCTCCCGCTTGGGATTGCGGAAGCTGATGGTGGCCAGCGAGGTGGCCATGTCACTTTTGCTGCTGGTGAGCGCAGGGATGCTCGTGCGCAGCCTCGAGAAATTGAAGGAAGTTAACCCCGGTTTTGACGAGAATAACGTGCTTCTGGTCTCGGTCGATCCAACGCTTATCGGCTATCGGGGAACCCGGCTGATGAACCTCTATGGTCAACTGGCCGACAACATTGAGGCCGTTCCGGGCGTGCGCTCGGCAAGCCTTGCCGCGCTTCCGCCCATGAGCGGCGCGCAATGGCGCACAGGCGTATTCGTCCAAGGGCGCGTCCCAGGCCCACATGAAAACACTACAGCACTCATGAATTTGATCGGGCCGAGCTTTTTCAAGACCATGGGAATTGCTTTGCTTCGCGGGCGCGATTTCACGCTCAGAGACAATGCGGATGCTCCCGAGGTTGCGATCACTAATAAGGCAATGGCCCGGTTTTACTTTGGCGATGAATCACCCATCGGCAAAAGGCTCAGCTTTCGCGGGCCGGGACGCGGTGAGCTTGAGATTGTCGGCGTCGCGCAGGATACAAAATATAACGGCCTACGGGCGCCGCCGCCGCGCGTGATCTACCTTCCTTATCTTCAAACGCCGGCCGCTAGTTTGCCCTTTGGGATGACGCTTGAAATCCGTACGGCGGGGAACCCGGAGAGTTACGCTGGCGCCATCCGGCAAGCGATTCGTGGCGTGAGCAGAGAGCTTCCCATTCTGGGCTTCACGACGGTGGCTGAACAGGTGAACAGGTCCCTAGGTGAGGAGCGGCTCGTCGCGGAATTATCGAGCTTTTTTGGTCTGCTGGCGCTGATTTTGGCGTCGGTCGGGCTTTACGGAGTGATGACGTACGCTGTGACGCAGCGAACGGGTGAGATTGGCATCCGCATGGCGCTGGGCGCGCAGCGCTCGGACGTGCTTTGGATGGTGCTGCGCGAAGCCCTCCAGCTTGTCGCGCTGGGCGCAGGACTGGGCGTGCCCATCGCTCTTGTCTTCACGCGGATCATTTCGAGCCAGTTTTATGGCATTACACCATATGATCCGGTCGCGGTGTGCGTCGCAACGGCTGTGCTGGCGGCGATTGCGGCCATCGCCAGCTACATCCCCGCGCGGCGAGCGACAAAAGTGGACCCGATGGTGGCGCTGCGACACGAATGATGTGTCATCGCTTTCCGGAGTGAAGTTGAAGAGCAGTGATATCAGAGGTGAGCGGAGGTCCGCCAACTGCGGGCGTTTTCACACCTTTGCTTTTGAGCGTAAATTTCAGCGGCCTTCCAATAAACGCTTTCCCATGAAATCTCCCACGCGGTCCGCGAGCTGGCGCAGAAGGCCGAAGTCTGGAAGACCGTCCGTTGGCGGGAAGGCTCCAAGGGATGGCTGCACTCGCGCTTTGCCGCTTGGCGCGTCCAGCCCTCGCACGGCTTTCACGAAGGCAAGCCGCCCCACAAGGAAGTTTGGCTGTTGGCGGAGTGGCCCGAAGGAGAAAAGGAACCTACGAAATATTCCCTTTGCGATCTTCCCCCCGCCTACTCCCTGCGGCGCCTGGTGCGCCTGGTCAAGAGCCGCTGGAAGATCGAAC